>CAZXXB010000043.1:17966-19312 GCA_964644185.1 uncultured Myxococcota bacterium | reverse complement strand
CTCGGCACCCTCACCGACGCCAAACTCGAAAACGCCCGCATCCGCCTCATCATCAACGCCCAACCCACCGACTACTCCGGCGGCGGAATCAACCGCTGGGGCGGCGCCCTCCTCGACGCCGACATCCAGCGCCCCGACGACCTCACCAACCCCTCCCGCCTCGGACGTGATCAATTCATCGAGACCATGCCCGCCTTCGACATCAAAACCTTCGGCGTCGAATCGGTCTACGGCTCAGGCCCCGTCGTTCAGATGCCGCAAGACGCCATCACCATCCTCAACGATGGATCATCAGGCGACGCCGCCGTCGTCCGCGTCACCGGCGTCCTCAACAACCTCATCCCCCTCATCCGCCTCATCCCCGCCACCCTCACCTCGCTCCCCATCCGCGGCGAAACCACCTACACCCTGCGCAACGGCGCAAACCACGTCGAGATAACCACCCGCTTCACCCTCCTCAACCCCGACGGCTCAGACCCCGACGCCACCAACACCATCGACCTGCGCCCACTCGCACCCGGCGACAACCCCGCCTTCGCCCTCCTCAAAAGCGACGTCTTCGGCGATGGAGTCTTCTACGGCAACTCACTCTCGATCATCGGCCCCTCCGTCTTCGGCTTCTCCCCCGCCGCCTACATCGAGGCCGAAACCCAAAAAGGCCGCTCAACCGTCTCAAACCCACCCACCGTCGACTGGTCAGCAGGCGTCGCCGACGACGTCAGCTACGGCATCGTCGCAAGCGATGGCCCCACCATGTTCCCCCTCATGGAATCCTTCCTCACCCTCGCCTTCTACCGCATCGCCGACGACACAAGGCAGTTCTCAAACCCCGGCGACACCTACGAATACACCCGCCACTTCATCGTGACAGAAGGCGACGTCGCCGGCGTCCTCGACGAAGTCGTGCAACTCAGACAATGGCAAAGCGCCACCGTCACAGGCAACGTCGTCGAGGCCGTCACCGGCAACGCCCCCGACCGCGCCCACGTCATCGTCTTCAAACACCCCCGCCGCGCCGACGGCTCGCTCTACCCCGTCGCCTCAACCTACGACGCCACCAACGCTCTCCTCGCCGCCGAAGACGACGACGCCGTCAACACCACACGCCTCATCCCCTACAGCCGCTTCCGCACCGACGCCCGCCTCGCCGACACCCTTCGCGACGGCAGCTTCACCGGCAAACTCCCCGTCGGTCTCGCCGCCGGCGAACCCGAAGACACAATCGAAGGCCACTACCTTCTCATGCCCCTCGGCCCCGGAAACGCGCGCGGCCCCCCCCCCCCCCCCCCCCCCCCCCCCCACCAAACCCCCCCCCCCCCCCCCCCCCCCCCCCCCCGGCGGGGGGA
>CAZXXB010000043.1:16214-17956 GCA_964644185.1 uncultured Myxococcota bacterium | reverse complement strand
GCAGCATCCGCTACCACGTCCTCAGCGAAGGCGGCCTCAGCCCACACGAACCCGTCAAACTCATCTTCAAAGGACTCAACAACGAGGGCACCCCCGACCCATGGCTCGGTCAGGGCTTCATCCCCGGCAACCTCTCCCACGTCGCCCACTCACTCGACGGCACGGGCTCCGTCACCCTCCCCGAAGGCACCTACCGCGTCATCGCCACACGCGGATACGAATACACCGCCGACGAAGCCACCATCACCATTCAGGCCGGCGTCACCCGCGACCTATACCTCACCATCGCCCGCGTCGTTGACACCCGCGGATGGGTCGGCGGCGACACCCACGTCCACGACGAAACAAGCCCCGACTCCGGCGAACATCTCGACAACCGCGCCCTCGCCGCCCTCGTCGAAGGGCTCGACTGGGTCGTCTCAACCAACCACGACTACATCGCCAACTACCAGCCCTGGCTCGACGCCGTGAACGCACGCCAGTTTCTGCGCTTCATGCCCGGCGAAGAACTCTCGCAATTCAGCTTCGCCCACTTCAACGCCTTCCCACTGCGCTACGACGAGACCGACCGCGCCGGCGGTGCCGTCCAGTGGCGCGAGCCAAGCCCCACCACCCGCCTCACCGACGGCTCACCCATGCCCGAATACACCCCGCAAGATTGCTTCGACGCCCTGCGCGAGCGCGGCGACCGCGACCGCGTCCCCGAAGGCCCCTTCATCCAAGTCAACCACACACAAGAATCATTTACCGGATACTTCCGCAGCTTCGGCTTCGACCAATACTCCGCAACCTTCACCGCACCCGACATCCTCGCCCTCGGCAACCCCGTCGTCTACAACGGAAACCTCCTCGTCTCAGAAGCCCGCGCCAACTTCTCCTTCGACTTCGACGGCATCGAAGTCATCAACGCCACCGCCCCCAACGACTACCGCTCGGCCACCATCGAAGAGACCGCCACAGGCAACGAACCACTCAAACCCTTCTTCCCCACCCTCATCCGCACCGTCGAAGAGCAGCGCCGCATCACATCGGGCGAACTCGTCTTCAACTCCACCGAACTCGGCATGCTCGACGACTACATGACCCTGCTCGTCATGGGCTACCGCAAAGCCGCAACCGCCGACAGCGACTCACACAACTACTACGACGAGATAGGCAAGTGCCGCACCTACGTCATGAGCAGCACCGACGCCCCCGCCTTCATCGACGACCGCGAACTCATCACCAACCTGCGCAACGCCCGCGTCATCGCAAGCTCTGGCCCCTTCCTCGAAATGTGGGTCGAGGGCCAACCCATCGGCTCAGACGTCACAGCCCGCACCACCAAGAAATCCGACACCCCCACCGTCACCATCCGCCTCAAAGCCCAGGCCACCCCATGGGTCAGCCTCGACCGCATCGAACTCTACGGCAACGGAATCCTCATCGGCGAAATTGGGAGCGACACCACCAGAAACGCCAACCTCCCCTGCAACACCGAAGACCTCACCCTCGCCGATTCCCCCACCGTCATTCGCCTCGACGCCTCATTCGACTGCTCCCTCGACGCCGACACCGCCCTCGTCGCCATCGGCATCGGCTACGATGGAATGTCCCCATACATCGTCCCCAACGACTACCCCGGCGTCGCCAACTTCGACTCGCTCATCAACGGCTTCAACGACATGCTCGAATCGTGGGTCGGCATCCCCGACACCCTCCCCCGCACACTCCTCATCGACCCCCGCCACGAATTCTACCCC
>CAZXXB010000043.1:1878-16182 GCA_964644185.1 uncultured Myxococcota bacterium | reverse complement strand
CGAAGACCGCGACGACGACGGCCACCTCTACGACGGCCCCGGCTTCATCCCCGGCAACTTCGACTCCAGCGGCGGAATCTTCGGCATCACCGTGCAAGACGACATGCTCAAAGCCAAAAACCTCACCCGCGAAAAACTCTACACCCTCATCGGCGCCGCCCGCGCCAAGCTCACCCCACTGCGCGCAATGAGCGGAGGTCACGGCCATGAAGACTAACCCGCGCGCGTTCACCCTCTCACTCATCCTCACGCTCCCCCTCACGCTCGCCTTCACGCTCGCCCTCACCACCGCCTGCGACGACGACGACGACACCGCAGCCGACACCGACAACACCACTTCGGGCGACACCGACGACGATCTCCCCCCACCCACCGCCGAAGACCTCGCCGCAAAGGGACTCATCCTCCTCGAAGAACAACGCTTCTCCGAAGCCCGCGCCCAGTTCCTCAAAGCCCTCGACGCCGACCCCGACAACAACATCGCCCTCATGGGCGTCTCGCTCATCCAGTTTCAAGACTGGCTCCGCCTCATCGACACCCTCCTCGGCGCACTCCTCGCCCCCGACGACACTGATTCTGCCGACACTGCTGATACTGCTGACACTGCTGACACGGCTGACACTGCTGACACGGCCAGAGCAGCCAGCTCAGCCAGCACAGCCAGCAAAAACAGCACCGCACCCACGACAGAAACCAAGCGCATCAGCGCCGCACAGCAAGCCCTCGTCACCACCATCCTCGGCGACTTTCAGGCCCAGACCCGCGCCCAAATCACCCGCCTCGAACGCGTCCAGCAAAGCCCCAACGACTTCTCATTCACCCTCTCGCGCTACCCCCTCACCATCGCCGGAATCACCCTCGGCGAACTCAAAGGCGAGTGGGATAACTCCGACGCCTACGCCCTCTCAGCCGTCACCCGACTCCTCGACGGCCTCTTCACCCTCCTCTTGAGCCAAGAGTTCGAAACCATCCTCACGAGCCTCTCTTCCCTCGTCGCCACCCTCACCACTGGCGGAGACATCGAGGCCGCCCTCGCCCAACTCCTGCACGACGACCCCACCCTCCTCACCGTCGAGCGCTACCGTGGCGACGCCCGCTGGCGCGAAGCCATCGCCGCCCTGCGCGACAGCGCCGCCGACGTCTTGCGCGCCGCCGAAGCCATGCAGGCCGAAACCGACGACCAGAGCGACGACGTCCTCCTCAGCAACGACGACCTCACCCGCCGCGGCGTCCAGCAAATCGGCATCCGCGGCAACCTCCCCGCCGAGCCCCGCAACGACACCGTCCTCCTCCTCTGGCACGGCAAAACCGTCTCCCTGCGCGACTCACTCACCCGCCTCGTCGAACACCTCGACGGCGACCCCGACAAACGCTTCCGCTTCACCGACGACTTCGTCATGCTCGCCGGCGTCCTCCTCGACTTCCTCCGCAAATCCAACGGACTCAACGAATTCTTTGCCGAACTCGGACTCCTCCTCCCCGACGGCATCCTCGCCATCCTCGACGGCATCGGCATCGCCACAGGCGAAGACTTCCCCGCCGCCCTCATCGGCGCCTCACCCCTCATTCTCGGACTCGCACCACAAATCGTCGAATTCGATCTCCTCACCTTCGGCGCCCGCCCCGTCGGCCTGCGCGACTTCTTCCCCCCCTCCTTCATCAACCCCGCAACCGGCAAGCGCGCATTCCTCCGCAGCTTCGAGTGCCTGCGTTTAGCCTTCGACGCCACACCACCCGCCCCCGGCGAACCACTGCGCGTCGTCGCCGCCGACCCCACCTTCTTCGCGCTCAACAACGACAGCGACAGCGACACCGACAACGGCCCAGCCACCGCCACCACAATCACCGTCGCCGTGCTGCGCGCCGCAACCGACGACGCAGGCGCCACCACCTTCACCGAGATCGATCTCGAAACAGCCCCACTCACCCCCTCGCGCTACGGCAACGACACCCGCATCGCCACCCTCACATCACAAGCCCTCGCCCTCGATGAGCCAGACGACGCCGGCACCCTCGGAACCCCAGCAAACGGCATCGTCGAGTTCAGCCCGAGAGACCTCATCGAGCTACGCTACGCGAGCCTCGAACCCCCGTTCGAAGGCACCCTCCGTTTCGACCCCAACGCCCTCGACGAAGACACCGGCGAGCCCCTTGCCGCCCCCCTCTACACCTACGGCTCACCCTGCGTTGAGGGCACCGCACGCGACCTTACCCACTTCACAACCAGCGACTACGCCGACGCCCGCCTGCTCAACGACCCACCCGAACCTGTCGCCTACACCACCCCCTACCCCACAGCCGCCCCCGACGGCATCGCCCTCGAAGCCGCCTACGCACCCTTCGGCTCTGGCTCATTCAACGGATTCATCTGGGCCGACATGACCAAACTCGGCGTTGACGACCCCGCCGCCGTCGGCTTCGAAGACGGCATGGCAAAGGCCGACGTCCGTGCCACCAACATCGTCCTCAACGAACTGCTCGACGCCATCACGAGCCTGTTCTAACCACACGCGAACCACACGCGAACCACACGCTAGCCACACTCGAATCAAACCCGGAGCAACCACCATGACCACCTCATTCGACTGGCGCGACAAGCCCCTCTTCACACCCGGCCCCCTCACCACGAGCCGCGGCGTCAAACAGGCCATGCTCCGCGATCTTGGCTCACGCGACGACGCCTTCATCCGCATCGTCCGCGACATCCGCGACCGCCTCGTCACCCTCGCCGGCGTCACCACCGCAACCCACACCGCCGTTCTCATGCAGGGCAGCGGCACCTTCGGCCTCGAATCGGTCGTCACCACCGCCATCCCCCGCGACGGAAAACTCCTCGTCGCCATCAACGGCGCCTATGGCCGCCGCATGGTGCAAATCGCCCGCGTCGCTGGCATCGCCGTCACCGACATCACCTTCGCCGAAGACCAACCCGTAGACCCCAACGCCGTCGCCGAGGCCCTCGCCAGCGACCCCGCCATCACCCACGTCACCGCCTGCCATTGCGAAACCACAAGCGGCATCATCAACCCCGTCGAGGCCATCGGTGCCGTCGTCGCCGCCGCACAAAAACACTTCATCCTCGACGCCATGAGCGCCTTCGGCGCCATGCCCCTCAACGTCGAAACGGCCCACGTCACCTACCTCGTCAGCTCCGCCAACAAGTGCATCGAAGGCGTCCCCGGATTCTCCTTCGTCGTCGCCGAAAAAGCCGCCCTCGCCGCCACCCGCGGCAACGCCCGCAGCCTCAGCCTCGACCTCCACGCCCAACACGACGGCCTCGACAACAACGGACAATTCCGCTTCACGCCACCCACCCACGCCCTGCTCGCCTTTCACGAGGCCCTCACCCAACTCGACGCCGAGGGGGGCCCCGCTGGCCGCCTCGCCCGCTACACCGCCAACCGTCACGCGCTCCTCACCGGCATGCGCGCAATGGGCTTCGTCGAATACCTCGCCGAATCACTGCAAAGCCCCATCATCTCCACCTTCCGCTACCCCACCCACCCCAACTTCAACTTCGACAATTTCTACAGACGACTCAGCGACGCCGGCTACGTCATCTACCCCGGCAAAGTCGGCGCCGCCGACTGCTTCCGCATCGGAACCATTGGCCGCCTCAACCCCGCCGACATGCGCGACCTCATCGCCGCCATCGCCCGCGTCCTCACCGACATGCACGTCCAAAGCGGCGCATGACCCCAACACCTGTTTTTCAAAGCAACTCAACCCAACTCAACCCAACTCAACCCACTCAACCCTGCGCGACACACCGCACCAGCACCGGCACGAGCACACACCATGACCACCTACACCTTCGAACGTCACTATCGCGGCCCCGTAAAAGCCCTCATCGTTGACCTCGCCGGCACCATCATCGACTACGGCAGCCGCGCCCCCTCAGGCGCCTTCATCGAGCTCTTCCGCCGCCACGACATCACCGTCACCGACCGTCAGGCCCGCGAGCCCATGGGCATGAGCAAGCGCGACCACATCATCGCCATCACCCGCATGCCCGGCATCGCCGAACAGTGCGCCGCAAAATTCGGCGGCCCACCCACGAGCGATCACATCGACCAGCTCTACGCCGCCTTCATCCCACTCCAACTCGAAATCCTCCCTCACTTCGCCGAACCCATCCCAGAAGTCCTCCGCACCCTCGACACCCTCAAATCTCGCGGAATCAAAATCGCCGCCACCACCGGCTACAACCGCGAAATGATGAACGTCGTCCTCGAAGCCGCCGCCCGACACGGCTTCACCCCCACAACCGCCAAATGCAGCGACGACGTCAACACCGGCAGACCCGCACCCTGGCAAATCTACGCCTGCATGCACGACCTCAACGTCTACCCCCGTGAAGCCGTCATCAACATCGGCGACACCCTCGCCGACGTCGAAGCCGGACTCAACGCCGGCGTCTGGTCGGTCGGCGTCGCCAAAACCGGCAACATGCTCGGCCTCTCCTACCCCGAAACACAGGCCCTGCACGAAGACGACCTCGCAGCCCGCGTCGCCACCGCCTCCGCAAAACTCGCCAGCGCCGGTGCCCACTACGTCGTCAGCGGCGTCTACGGCATCGAACCCGTCTTGCGCGACATCGAAACCCGCCTCGCACGCGGCGAACGCCCCTAGCCACACCCGCTCACCACCCGCTCACCACCCTCTCACCACCCGCCCACACCCCATGAGCCTCAGGTGATGAATCCCAAAAGCGAACAGCGCTCGCCCGTCGCGGTCTGGCTCGCAAACGCCTCACCCCTCGTCGTCGCCGCCGTCGCCATGTCCGCCGGATTCATCACCTACTTCTCCATGTACGCCTACCGAAAACCCTTCACCGCCGCCACCTACACCGGCCTCACCCTCTTCGGCAGCGACATCGCCCTCAAAACCGCCTTCGTCATCGCCCAAATCTTCGGCTACACCGCAAGCAAATTCCTCAGCGTCCGCCTCGGCAGCGAACTGCGCCTCGCCCAATGCGCCACAGCCGTCATCGCCTGCATCTCCATCGCCCAACTCGGCCTCCTCCTCTTCGCCATCCTCCCCAACACCCTCACACCCCTCGCCCTCTTCCTCAACGGACTCCCCCTCGGCATGGTCTGGGGCTTCGTCGTCCGCTACCTCGAAGGACGCCGCAGCTCCGAAATCCTCCTCGCCGCCCTCTCATGCAGCTACATCGTCGCAAGCGGCGCCGTAAAAGACATCGGCCGCTACCTCCTCAACATCCACAACCTCCCCGAATTCTGGATGCCCTTCGCGGTCGGCCTCCTCTTCGCCCCCATCATCGCCCTCTCCACATGGTTTCTCGCCCAGCTACCACCACCCGACGCCGCCGACATCGCCGCCCGCAACGCCCGCCGCGAGATGGATTCAACCGACCGCCTCGCCTTCATCCGCGCCTTCCTCCCCGGCCTCACCGCCCTTTTCATCGCCTACTTCTTCATCACCGCCTGCCGCGACTACCGCGACATCTACGCCGTCGAAATCCTCGCCGAATTCGGAGCCTCAGGTGGCAGCTTCGCCCTCACCCAAATCGAGCTCCCCGTCGCCTTCGGCGTCATGGCCACACTCGCCGCCCTCAACCTCGTCCGCGACAACCACACGGGCCTCCTCGTCACCTTCGCCGTCATGTGCTTCGGCGCCACACTCCTCGTCGCCGCCGCCCTCCTCACAACCCAGCACCTCGTCACCGGCCCCACCTTCCTCCTCCTCACCGGACTCGGCTCCTTCCTCATCTACGTCCCCTTCGGCTCCGTCCTCTTCGACCGCATCATCGCCGCAACCCGCGTCACCGCCACCGCCGTCTTCGCCATCAACCTCGCCGACGCCATCGGATACACCGGCTCCGTCGGCGTTCAACTCGCAAAAGACCTCACCTCCGCCGACATGAGCCACCTCCAGTTCTTCATCGCCTTCACATGGTTGGTCGCCGCACTCGGCATCGTCACCCTTATCGCCGCAAGCCTCTACTTCACACGCAGAGCTGCGAACGCACCCGCCAACACAGCTGCAAACGCAGCCGCCAACACAGCCGTAAACGCCCAAAAGCCCCTCGCCGAGGTCTGACATGCCCCAACCCGACACCACAGAAGGCGACATCAACACCACCAACGCCCGCAAACACCACCGCCAGCACGTCGTCGGCCCCAACGCCCGCGCACTGCTCGACCGCGACGACGCCGTCTTCCTCCACCAGTCGCTCTCCACACCCTGCCTCAACGCCCTCGCAACCGCACACGACGCCACCCTCACCGACCTCGACGGCAACCACCTCCTCGACTTCCACGGCAACAGCGTCCACCAACTCGGACACGGCAACCCTCACGTCATCGACGCCATCACCCGCGCCCTTCACGATCTCCCCTTCTCACCCCGCCGCTACACCAACCGCTACGCCGTCGAATTCGCCGAAGCCCTCACCGCCCGCGCACCCGGCAACATGCGCCGCGTCCTCTTCGCCCCCGGTGGAACCTCCGCCGTCGGCATCGCGCTCAAACTCGCACGACTCGCCACCAACCGCTCAAAAACCCTCAGCTTCTACGACGCCTTTCACGGCGCCTCGCTCGACGCCATCGCCGTCGGCGGCGAAGCCCTCTTCCGCCACGGCATGGGCCCGCTCACCGCAGGCGCCCTCCACGTGCCACCGCCCGCAACATACCGCGACCCCGTCACCTCAGGCCCCGCCGACCCCATGCGCGCCCTCGCCGACCTGCGCTACGTCGTCAACCACGAACCCGACATCGCCTGCATCGTCGCCGAACCCCTCCGCTGCACCACCGTTGAGATTCCCCCACCCGACTTCTGGCGCGGCGTCCGCCAACTCTGCGACGAACACGGCATCCTCCTCGTCTTCGACGAAATCCCCCTCTGCATGGGCAGGGTTGGCCCCCTCTTCGCATCGAGCCTCTTCGACGCCCACCCCGACATGATCATCCTTGGCAAAGCCTTAGGCGGCGGAATCATGCCCCTCGCCGCCCTCCTCACCCGCGAAGAACTCAACGTCGGCGCAAACGTCGCCTTAGGCCACTACACCCACGAAAAAAGCCCCGTCGCCTGCGCCGCAGGCCTTGCCACCCTCGACGTGCTCGAAAACCACGGCGTCCTCGACGGCATCGCCCCCCGCTCATCGCTCATGCACGACCTGCTCACCCAGCTTCACCACGACTTCGACGCCATCGGCGCCGTTCGCGGTGTGGGGCTTCTCTTCGCCCTCGAACTCGTCAAAAGCCGCGACACCCGCGAACCCGACCCTGCCCTCGCAGAGCGCATCCTCTACCGCTCCCTTCGCGATGGACTCAGCTTCAAGCTCTCGTCTGGCAACGTCATCACCCTCTCGCCCCCGCTTACCATCACACCCGACGAACTCACCCGCGCCGCCGCCATCCTCCGCAACGCCCTCGCCGCCGGCTAACGACGCGCGACGCAGAGAGGTGCCGCGATGAGCGCTTGCGCGAAGAGCCATAAGCTCAGTTACGCAGGCTCAAGCGTCACAAGCGCGCTGCGCCGCTCGAGCGCGCCACGGTCAAAGTCAATCCGATACCCCTCGCCCTTCAGCCACCGCCCCACATGGTCGGCATAATGCCCCGAAAATGGATGCCCACTCTGCCCCGATGAAAGCACCATCTCGTTGTTGTTCGGGTTCGCCAAATCACAAATGATGCGCACCGCCGCCCCCGACCAGTGATCCGGTCGCCCCGCGACCGGAAACATCCCACTCGCAATCGTCGTCGCATCACCACCCGTCGCAAACGGCCCAATATTCAGCGACGCCCCCACGACCGGCATCTCACCCAGCCGGTGATGCATCGTCAGCCTGTGCAGCCGCCCCCACTGCCACCCCGTCGGGTCGCCCCCAAGACTATCCACAAGCTCACGCGACGCCGCCCGCAACGACCGCGCAATCAGCTCATCCCGCGGCGCCGGTAAATTGCCCGCACCCGCATTGGAAAGCAGATACTCAAACGCCACGCACGACTGATGCGACGGCTCAAAAAACATCACAAACAACTCATCGCCAAACCACTCGCGCAACGTGTTGCGCGTCAGCTCGCGATAAAACGTGTAAAAAATCGCCGCACCCGCCGACTCAGCCCCCGCCTCACCATCCCACGCCAGCAACTTGCGCAGCGTCTCTTCAAGCTCCACATCAATAATCGGCGCCCGCTCACTCCACGGCTTCACAATCCGCTCGATGAACTGCCGCGCAAACCCCGACCACGTGTCATTCTGTATCAGCCGCATGTCGCGCAACGTGTACTTCCGCTCCGCACTCAACAACTCCACAATCCGCCGATGCCGAAACGGTGGGTCAAAAAACTCGCTGATGTAATGCGGATACCGCTCATCCGCCACGCGACTGTTCGCGCTCGCAATCATCCCCTCCGCAGGGTCAAAAAGGTGCGGCAACTCGGCAAACGGCACATACCCACGCCAGTCAAACTCACCATCCCACCCCGGCACCGGCACCACATTCTTCCCCCCCACCCGATGCGGAATCTTCCCCGCAAACTGATACCCAATGTGGTTCTCGCGGTCGGCATACACCACCCCCAATGCCGGAGCAGCATGGTGCGTCAACGCCTCGCGAAACTCACCAAAACTCTTCGCCCGATTGAGCTGCGCAATCGCCTCCAGCTCGCCCGAAGGCTCACGCGCCACCCACTGAATCGCCAACGCCTCATCGTTCGCCGCCAAATCTCCCAGCAAATCTGAAATCAGAAACCCGTGCGACGACTCGCGCACCTCACGCACCACCGGCTCTTTCTCACCCCGCACCCTTATCGTCTCGCGCCGCCGCGTCAACTGCGTCCACTCGTCGCGAAAAAACACCTCGTTCTCATTTTCAGGGTTGATCCGCTCGATGAAACAATCCGTGTCGTGCGCCATCCCCGCGCTGATGCCCCACGCAATGTTGCGGTTGTACCCCGTCATCACCCCCGGCACACCCGGCAACGTCGCACCCGCCACATCCAGCATCCCCCCCGCGATGTGCGAAAGATGCATCGGCGATGGAGCCGTAAGCTGCAAGTGCAGGTCGTTACACACAAACGGCAAACCCGTCGCCGTCTTGCTACCCGACACAGCCCACGCATTGCTCCCGAGGTGCGCCCCCGAAAACCCCAGAAACGTCCGCACCGCGCTGTCACCCAGCAACGTCACAAGCGCCCGCTCATCTTCCGGCTGCACCCAGCTCTGCAACTGCTCATCCGCGATATACGCCTTCGTCACCGTCATCCCATCTCGCGGATAACTCGGCAGCAACCGCTGCACCAGCTCACTCTCACCCGGAAACCGCCGCGCCAGCGCATCGTTGTAAAGTATCGCCCGCCACGACACGTTCAACTCCCACGCCCACGCCTTCAAAATCGACAGACTATCCGCCGGCGTCCACGGCTCAGGCTCATACCGCAGCACCGCAAACTCTGGCGGCAGCGGCTCACGCGCGATGCACGCATTCACCCCCTCGCAATACGCATTCAACGACTCCGCGGTCCGCGCCGACAACCGACCCATCGACGCCAGCGCCGCCTTGCGCAAACCAAACATCCGCATCAACCAGTCCGCATCAACAACCGTCGTCCCCCGCATCAGCGTCGAGATGCGCCGCCACGGCAGCTTCTTCGCCCCCAGCACCTCCGCAAGTCGCCCCGCCGCCGCCCGCCTCACAAAATCCATCTGAAACAGACGGTCGCGCGCCGTCAGATACCCCTGCGCAAAATACGCATCCGGCTCGTTCCGCGCGAACACATGCGCCATCCCCGCCTCGTCGAGATACACATCCACCGACGACCGCAACCCGCGTAGATAGCTGTGCGCACGCGGCTTCGGCGCCGAAAGTGGATTCACACCCGATGCGGGCAACTTCGCGAGCGTCTCAAGCAGTGTGCGAATCATGAAGAAATGTTACTCCACGCCGCGTCGCGCTCGACAGAAATCGATTGCAACGCTAAGCACCTCATGAGGGCCGACGACCGCCATGTCAAACACATCTTGTCCGACACGCGTCGTGAACAGGTCACCGTCACAATGAGACTCCCCATTAGACAATCCAATAGACAATTCCGCGGGGCAACTCGAGCCACCACCGCAACTCTGGCCCCCGGCACAACTCTAGCGAAGCTTCACCCCCGCGTCGTGCTTTTGGGTCACTCGCGCACCTTCACAGCCTTGCCCCTCACCCCCGTACCCCTCACCTCACTGCCCCTCGCGGCCCTTCTCACCGCGCTCTCGACCCTCACCGCCCTCACCACCACCGCCTGCACCGCCGACACCAAAAAACCCCCGCAAGAGCGCCCTGCCCCCCTCGTCGTCGTCGAAAACGTCACCATCGAAGACGTCCCTATCGAGGTCCGCGCCCCCGTCGATCTCACCCCTTTCGCACAAGTCGAGGTCAGCGCCCGCACCCTGGGCTACCTCGACGCCCTGCTCGTCGATCGCGGCGACCCCGTCAAAAAAGGACAACCCCTCGCCCGCGTGCGACCAAACGACCTTGCCGACGCCCGCGACGCCGCGCGCGCCGCCGTCAACGCCGCCCGCACCCAGCTCGCCAACGCCACGCAAGAGCGCGACCGCCTCGAAAAACTCTCCGGCACCGAAGCCGTCACACGCCAGCAAATCGACCTCGCGCGCAGCACCTACGACGCCGCCCTCGCCGCCGTCGAAGTCGCCTCAGCCGAACTCAAACTCACCGAAACCCGCTTCGGCGACACCCTCCTCCTCTCACCCATCGACGGACACGTCGTCGCCCGCTACCGCGACCCCGGCGCCCTCGTCGGCCCCGGTGCCCCCGGCGCAGCCAACATGCCCGGCGCCGGCGTCCTCCTCCTCCTCGCAAAAACCTCCCCCCTCAAAGCCAACAGCCCCATCGCCGAGCGCGACATCGCACGCGTCGTCGAAGGCCAACCCGTCAACCTCACCCTCGACGCCCTCCCCGACCAAACCTTCCACGGCACCATCGCCCGCATGTCACCCGCACTCGACCCAATCTCGCGCACCCGCATCGCCGAACTCCACCTCCCCAACACCAACCAGCAACTCCGCTCCGGAATGTTTGGCCGCGCGCGCATCATCATCGACACCCACAAAAACGCCATCACCGTCCCCGCTCGCGCCGTCCTCCTCTCCAACCGCAAAGCCTCCGTCTACCGCCTCGACGGCGACACCGTTCACCGCATCCCCGTCACCCTCGGTGCCGACACCCGCGACCGCTTCGAAATCACCGCCGGCCTCAACCCCAACGACCAAATCGTCACCGCCGGATTCGACCTCATCGGCGACGGAATGAAAGTCCGCCCCAAACGCGACCTCGACCCGTTCACCGGCAACACCCTCACCGGCAACACCCTCCCCGGTAAGCCCGCAACCCCAACGCCCCAATCCGCCCCGGCCCAACCCAGCTCTCCACAAGCAGGCCCCGCCGACGCCGCGCGCTAACGAGCCCCCCCAAAAAACTTCTCGCTGCTCACCTCGTCTCTCAAGGCACCCCCCATGTGGCTGACCCGCATCGCCCTCAAAAACCCCATCTTCATCCTCATGGCCTGCCTCATGTCGGTCGTCGTCGGACTCGTCTCGCTCAACCGACTACGTTGACCTCTTCCCCGAAATCAACCTCCCCGTCGTCCAGGTCGCCACCTTCTACCCCGGCGCAGGCCCCGCCGACGTCGAGCAAACCATCACCGTCCCCATCGAACGCGCCGTCGCCGCCGCACCCGGCGTCATCAAAATCGAAAGCTCCTCCAAACAGGGATTCTCCCGCATCCGCGTCTGGTTCAGCTTCGGCAGCAACCTCGACAACGCACAATTCGAAGTCTCGCAACGCATCAGCCAGATTCTCAACACCCTCCCCGCCGGACTCTCACCCCCCTTCGTCCTCAAATTCGACATCACCAACATCCCCGTCGTCCAAATCGGCATCTCCGTCCCCGGACTCGACGAACGCGAACTCTACGACCTCGCCTTCAACGTCATCCAGCCCCAGCTCGAACGCGTCCCCGGCGTCGCAAGCGCAAGCGTCGGCGGCGGAAAAATCCGCGAAATCACCGTCGCACTCCGCCGCGAAGCCCTCCGCTCTCGCGGCATCGACGTCCTCGACGTCCTCGAATCCGTCCGCGCCGCAAACTTCCTCCTCCCCTCCGGAACCCTCAAAGCCGACGACCGCGAATACAACGTCTTCACCGCCACCATGATCGAAGACGGCAAACAACTCGAAGACGTCGTCGTCCGACCCGCCCGCCCAAACGACCCCAACGGCTCACCCGTCTTCCTCCGCGACGTCGCCGACGTCCACGACGCCGTCGCCGACCAGTCCGAAATCGTCCGCATCAACGGCGAACGTGGCGTCTACCTCCGCGTCCTCAAACAACCCGACGCCAACACCATCGCCGTCGTCGACGGCATCGAAAAACAGATGCAGCAACTCATGGGCGTGCCCCCCACCGCCCAGCTCAAAGTCTCATTCGACCAGTCACGCTACATCCGCAACGCCATCACGAGCCTCCAGCACGAAGCCCTGCAAGGCGGCCTCCTCGCCGGCCTCGTCATCCTCTTCGTCCTCCTCTCCTTCCGCGCAACCGGCATCATCTCCATCGCCATCCCCCTCTCCATCATCGCCACCTTCGCCCTCCTCTTCTTCACCGGACAAACCCTCAACGTCTTCACCTTAGGCGGACTCGCGCTCGGCGTCGGACGCATGGTCGACGACTCCATCGTCGAACTCGAAAACATCCACCGCCACCTCGAACACGCCACCAACCGCACCCGCGCCGTACTCGACGCCGCGCAAGAAGTCGCTCAACCCATCTTCGTCGCCACCATCACCACCATCGTCGTCTTCTTCCCCATCGTCTTCGTCGCCGGCGTCGGAAAATTCCTCTTCGTCCCACTCGCCCTCAGCTTCTCCTTCTCCCTCGCCATGAGCTTCCTCGTCTCACGCAGCGTCACCCCCATCCTCTGCCTGCGCCTCCTCAAATCCCACGCCGACGGCCCCCCAAAAAAGAACCCCATCGCCGCCACCATCGAACGCGCACTCACAGCCCTCGACAACGGCTACGCCAGCGCCCTCCGCTTCACCCTCAGACACCGCGCCATCGTCATCGTCACCATCCTCACCATCTTCGTCGCCTCACTCTCGCTCTTCCGCTTCATCGGCACCGAATTCTTCCCCCAAACCGACGAAAGCCAGTTCACCATCAACCTGCGCGCCCCCATGGGCACCCGCGTCGAACTCACCGAAGAAGTCTCAAAACGCATCGAATCGAGCCTCGTCACCGCCCTCGGAGACCCCGTAAAGGCCAACGGAGAACTGCGCACCGTCATCTCAAACTTAGGCGTCGCCACCGGCCGCATGGCCCTCTTCTCACCCAACACCGGCCCCCACGGCGGCAACCTCCAGATCAACCTCATCGGCCCCACCGAGCGCTCACTCACCGACCTCGAAGCCGCCGAAAAAGTCCGCAAAACCATCGGCGACTCGCTACCCGGCATGCAACTCTACTTCTTCGTCGGCGGCATCGTAAAACGCATCCTCAACTTCGGCGCCTCAGCCCCCATCTCCGTCGAAGTCTTAGGCTTCGACCTCGACACCGGCTCAGCCTACGCCCGCCAACTCGCCACTGCCTTCAAAGCCCTCAACCTCCCCGACGGCAGACCCCAACTCACCGACGTCCAGGTCAGCCGCGAAGACAGCTACCCCGAACTCAACATCCACGTTGACCGCGCAAAAGCCGGCATGTCCGGCGTCACCGAACGTCAGGCCGCCCAGAGCGTACTCGCAAGCCTCGCCGGTAACTCCCAGTTCGCACCCGTCCCCTTCATCGACCCCAAAACAGGCAACCAGTACAACGTCACCGTCCGCATGCGCGATGAAGACCGCGGCAACGTCCACGACCTCGCAGACATCCCCCTCCGCTCCGCCAGCGGCGGCACCACCACACTCGGCGCCATCGCCACCATCGAGCGCGACGGCGGCCCCGTCGAAATCGCCCGAAAATACATGCAGCGCATGATCGAAGTCACCGCAAACGCCCCACCCTGGACAAGCCTCGGAGAAGCCACCGCCGCCGTCGAAAAAGCCCTCGCCGAAAACCCCCCGCCCGAAGGCTTCAGCGTCAATGTCGCAGGCCAGAGCGAAGCCCAGAAAGAAGCCTTCTCAAGCCTCATCTTCGCCGCCGGCATGGCCCTCTTACTCGTCTACATGATCCTCGCGTCCCAGTTTAAATCCCTCGTCGACCCCCTCGTCATCATGTTCAGCGTCCCTCTCGGAATCACCGGCGTCGCACTCGCCCTCTGGCTCACCGGCACCACCCTCAA
>CAZXXB010000043.1:486-1851 GCA_964644185.1 uncultured Myxococcota bacterium | reverse complement strand
ATCATGATGGTCGGCATCGTCGTCTCAAACGGCGTCCTCCTCGTCGACTTCGCCAACGTCCTGCGCGAACGCGGCGTCAACCTCATCGACGCCACCGTCGAGGCCGGCAAAACCCGCCTGCGCCCCATTCTCATGACCACCATCGCCACCATCTTCGGACTCCTCCCCATGGCCATGGGCCTGGGCGAAGGCAGCGAAACCAACCTCCCCCTCGCGCGCGCCGTCATCGGCGGACTCACCGTCTCGACCTTCTTCACCCTCTTCCTCATCCCCACCCTCTACACACTGCTAGAACGCTTCGCCAAACGCGTGGTATACATGCGCGACGACGAGGTTTGATTCACGTGCCCGCGGGCAAACGCAGCGAACACGCACAGCCCGCGAGACAGAAACACCGCAAGACAGAAACACCGCAAGACAGAAACACCGCGAGACAAAAACACCGCGAGACAGAAGCAAGGTAAGAGAGAAGCCATGAGCAACGACGACACCCTCTGGCGCGACAAACTCACCCCCGAGCAATACGAGGTGCTACGCAACTGCGGCACCGAGCCCCCCTTCAGCGGAAAATACGTCAACGAAAAACGACCCGGCGTCTACGCCTGCGCCGCCTGCGGCACCGAACTCTTCACGAGCGACGCCAAATACGACTCTGGTAGCGGATGGCCGAGCTTCTACGCCCCCATCGCCGAGGGCCGCATCGCCGAAAAGCTCGACACGAGCCACGGCATGCGCCGCATCGAAATCACCTGCGGCAACTGCGGCGGGCACCTGGGACACGTCTTTCCAGATGGCCCCGCCCCAACCGGAATGCGCTACTGCGTCAACTCACTCAGCCTCGCCTTCGACCCAGAGGCAGGCTGAAAACGAAGGCGGTGCTGGTCATGGCTGAATTCAACGTCTGCGCGCTCGACGATCTCCCCATCGGTGGAAAAAAATCGATCACCCTCGAAGGCAAGCCCATCCTTCTGCTCCGCGCCGGTGGTGGCGTCTTCGCCGTCGGTAACCGCTGCGCGCACATGAACCTGCCGATGAGTGTTGGCACCTTCGACCCGCACGAGCTGAGTTTGAAGTGCCGTTTCCACGGCGCGATCTTCGACATCCGCACAGGACAGCTCACCAAAAACGCGTGGCTGCTTGGCAGCATCGGCAAAGACTGCCTGCCCACCTACCCCACCCGCATCGACAACGGACGCATCTTCGTCGAGGTCTAACCCCCCCTCGCCCCCCTCCCCCCCCGCTCTGCTTCAGCGCGCGGTCTCTCGCCCGTGCGACAAGCACCCGCTCAAGCATCTCTTTCGCTCGCGGATTCTTCTCCAGCACCGCCTCGATGTGCGGCCTGCTAGCACACACCACCTCCGTCTC
>CAZXXB010000043.1:0-473 GCA_964644185.1 uncultured Myxococcota bacterium | reverse complement strand
GCACCGTCGCCGTCCGCGGAACCCCCGTCAGCAGCGCCACCTCACCAAACACCGACCCTTTCGCAAGGTGCGCAATCTCCACCGCCTCACCATCCACCATCGTCTCAATGCTCACGCTCCCCCGCTTCACCAGAAAAAAATCATCGCTCGACTCGCCCTCATGCACAATCGCCATCCCAAGCTCATAGCGAATCAACCGCGCAAGCCCAATCAACTCACGCCTCCCCGCATCGTCCAGCGACCGAAACAGCGGAGAACTTTCCACAAACGCCCACGTCGCCAAATCCCCATCCAGCGAAGCCCCGTGCGGCGCGGTCACATGTCGGTGCATCTCACTCATCGTCGTGCTCTCTTCCGCTAAGGCCCCACAAATTACTTCCCCGTCGCCGAACCCGGCTCATACGCCTCCTGCCCGGTCGGACTCACCGACATCGTCATCCGCCGCACCACCACCTGCTCCTCACCCTTCCGCG
>CAZXXB010000042.1:18314-19318 GCA_964644185.1 uncultured Myxococcota bacterium | reverse complement strand
AGGCCGAGAAAGAAGGCGCGACGTGCGGGAGGCACGCTGCGCATGGCGGCGAAGAAGCGAAGCTGGGCCGAGCGCAGAAACGCGGGGACGCCGATGTGCATGACGCGCGAGCCGAGCGCCTGAGAGAAGGCGACGAGGCCCCATGCGAGCATGCCGAGGGCGGCGAGTGTAGCGGCGGTCTCTTTGATGCCGGCGTACTCACCTGCGAGGTCGATGGCGCTACCGGCGAGTCCCGCGAGGGCACCGAGTGCGGCGTAGACGAGCAGGCGTCCGAAGTTGTAGGCGGCGTGGCGCAGCAGGGGTTGCGATTGATTCGACGTGTCGGCACCGGTGTAGAAGGCGACAATGGGGCCGCACATGCCAACGCAGTGTCCGCTTCCGGCGATGCTGGCGGCGACGACCGCGCCGAGGGTGGTGAGCGAGAGCATGGCTCGTACCTCGTGGAAAAACGGACATCAGTGCACGTCGTGACGGACGACACTTGTGAAACGATCGGTGCCACGGGTCACGGCGAAGCGAAACTCCCACAATCCGCGAATCGTGAGGGGCAGCGTGGCGGTGTAGATGCCTTTTTCAGCGGGGGTGAGGCGCACTGTGGTGCGGGCGCTCGAAAGCGCGTTGGCGAATGCCTCGACCTCGACGACGGCACCGTCGAGCGCATTGCCACCAGCGTCGGTGATGGCGGCTTTGACGACGACGGCGTCGCGACCCTGTGCGACGGTGAGGGCGGGCTGCATGCGCACCTGCCAGCCAAGGCGCAGGTTTTCGCGCTGTTGCTCCATCGTCTGGTCCCACGCGACGGCCTTCTTGTAGTAGTCGGTCTCGACGGTGTCTTGCGTTTGCTGTGAGGCGACCTGGAACATGACGAAGTTTACGACGACGTAGAGTCCGAGGATGGCGAAGATGAGGGCGGGCCACTGCCAGCCCGACGGGGTTTTTGGCTGGGCGGTGGTGGGCGGTGAGGTCGGTTCAGCGGGGTTCTGCATCGTGATGACCTGTGACGT
>CAZXXB010000042.1:16695-18282 GCA_964644185.1 uncultured Myxococcota bacterium | reverse complement strand
TGGTGGTCGTCTTTCGTAGCGGCGAGCGGGCGGTGCCGAACGGTTAGAGTCGCTGGAGTTTTGAGTTTGCGGGGTCGCTGCCGGGGCCGAGCAATCGGTAGTTGCGAGCGTGGCTCTTGCCTGCTTCGTCGACAAGTTCGACCTTGATGTCGCGCACGCCGCTTGCGAAGGCCGTTGCGGGTGCGAGCACGAAGACGGTGGTCTCGACGAGGTCTTTGGCTTTGACGTGCAGGGGGTTGGCGGGGGCGATGATTTGTGCGCCCTCAATGCCCGCGACGCGAATCTCGTAGGCGTGGTCATCGGCGGTGCGGTTGCGCACTTTGACGCGAAGCTGGTTTTGCACGCGTCCGTCGCTCATCACGACGAAGGGTGCGCCGATACCGCGCAAGAGGGTGAGCTCGGCGGTGCGGTCGATGCTGAGCAGGTAGAGGAAGGTCGAGAAGACGCCGACGAGGAGAATCGAATAGATGACGACGCGGGGCCGCAGCACGCTGGTCTTTTTGCCGGCGAGAGCGTCTTGCGAGGCGTAGCGGATGAGGCCACGTGGGCGCTGGAGGCGATCCATGATGGTGTCGCAAGCGTCGATGCACTGGGTACAGCCGATGCATTCGAGTTGCAGCCCTTCGCGAATGTCGATGCCGGTGGGGCAGGTGACGACGCAGGCTTTGCAATCGACGCAGTCGCCGCGCTGGATGCCGTTTTCGTTTTTGACTTTGCCACGTGGTTCACCACGAATCGCGTCGTAGCCGACGATCATCGAGCGGCGGTCGAGCAGGACGGATTGGAAGCGTCCGTATGGGCATGCGACGAAGCAGACCTGCTCGCGGAAGTAGCCGAAGTCGAGCAGCATTGCGAAGGTGGTGAAGGCCATGACGAGAAACGAGACGGGGTGTTCGAAAGGTGAGCGGGTGACCCACACTTTGAGGGCATCGACGCCGACGAAGTAGGCGAGAAAGGTGTGGGCGAGGTAGATCGCGATGAAGAAGAAGACGCCTGTTTTGACGAAGCGGCGCCAGTGGAATCCACCGGCTTTGTCGATGTGCTGCTGCTGCTGTGGGGTGCCTTCGAGGAGGCGCTCGATGGGGCGGAAGACGTATTCCATGTAGACGGTCTGCGGGCAGGCCCAACCGCACCAGACGCGACCCCAGAGTGCGGTGACGAGAAACGCGCCGAGAAAGACGCTGAAGATGAGCAGCATGAGGAGGATGCTGTCACTTGGGAGAAAAGTGCGACCGAGGATGGTGAATTCGCGCGCGGGGATGTTGAGCAGGACGAGCGGCTTACCGGCGACCTTGATGTAGGGGATGATGGTGAAGATGGCGATGAGCACCCATGCGGTGATGAGACGCGCGTTGAAGAATCGGCCCTTGCTGAGTTTTGGGCGTATCCAGCGGCGGGTGCCGTCGACGTTGAGGGTGGGCAGTACGCGTTCGTTGAGTGTGGGGGGCATGAGCGCTGGGTGAGACGAGCCGGTGGCCCCGTGAGCGAATTGCGTTGGGGGTTGCACTTTGCCGTCGCCACCTTCAGCCGTCGCGCTTGCTGCGTCGACACGATCCATGATGAGCCACTCGACCTTTCTGCCCCCCG
>CAZXXB010000042.1:12032-16685 GCA_964644185.1 uncultured Myxococcota bacterium | reverse complement strand
AGTCGAACAATCGGCATGCGAACAGTCGGACTTGACACCGTTGGCAGCCGGCCCCCCGGCGTGCGAAGAGCCCCGGGCAGAGGCTCTTGCGAGATCAATCTAACCACTCAGCCGGCGTTACCAGCAGGTGCCGCTACGGCGGTGGTTGTGGCCGAGCCGTCGTTTACGACGGGGGTTGCGGTCGCAGAACCATCGGCCGCGACAGCGGTACCGCCGACGGGGTTGCCCTGTGGGGCTTTTGGGTTCGGCGGGTAGGTGCCCTCGAGGGTTTTGACGTAGGCGACGACCTGCATCATTTCTTTGGGCTGCAAGAGCGACTTCCAGGCGATCATGCCTTTTTCGGGGACGCCGACTTCGACGACTTTGTAGATGTCGGTGAGTTCGCCCGCGCCGTGAATCCAGAAATTGTCGGTGAGGTTGGGGCCGACGAGACCTTCACCCTTGGCACCGTGGCAGGCGACGCACTTGCCTTCGTAGACGACCTTGCCGGCGGCGACTTCGGTAGCGTTGGCGAGCACGGCGCTGAGGCTCTCGGCATCGACCTTTGGGGCAAGCGCAGCGATGGCGGCCTGCTGCTCGTTGTAGACGGCCATCTCGGCGGTGTAGTCCTCTTGGGGCGAGGTGCCGGGGCCGCCGAGGTGGTAGTAGGCGAGGTAGCCTGCAGAGTGGACCATGGTGATGATGAAGATCCACTTCCACCAGCCGGGCAGCGGATTATCGTACTCTTGAATGCCGTCGTAGGCGTGGTTGAGAACTTTGTCTTGGTCTTGGCTCATGGTCTGTGCCCCTTGCGAATCTGTATTGAAAATGGCCTGAACGTTGAAGGCGTTGTGAGCGTTGCGTTGCCGTGACTCGTCAGACGCGACGAGCGCCGTCGTCGAGTGGCAGCTTTGACTCGGCGTCGAAGTCACGGCGCGAGCCGAAGAGCAGGTAGAGGACGACGGCGGAGAAGCTTGCGAAGAAGAGCAAGAGAGCGATTTCGGCGTAGAGCGCTAGTCCGGCGTTGGACATCACATCGGTTAGTTTCATCTGTGGTCTCCAGAAGCGGCGCGCGGGGTGCGCGCCGCGAGGTGCATCGCGATGGTCAGTGGGTCGTGGCCTGGGCGGTTTCGACAGGTTTTGCATCGGGAGAGGCAATGTCGGCCTTTGGCTGCGTCGGGGCCTCCTCGGCAGGCGCGGCGTCGGCGTTCGCTGGGTCGGCGGGTGCCGTTGCAGGGGCCGCGTCAGCCGCTGGGGCCGCGCCCGGGGCGCCGAGCTTTTTGATGTCGGTGCCGAGGCGTTGCAGGTAGGCGGTGAGGGCGATGATCTTTTTACCGGCGAGACCGGGCTTGCCGCCCTGCTCTTCGACCGACTTGGCGATCTTCTCGGCCTGCTCACGGGCCATCGCTTCGGCGTTGCCTTTGACCGCGTCGCCGTAGGGGACGCCGAGCATCGCCATTGCATCGACGCGCTGCTGGATGACCGAGAACTCGGTGTCGTCTTCGAGCAGCCACGGGTAGCGCGGCATGATCGATTGAGGCGTAGTCGAGCGCGGGTCTTCCATGTGGCGAACGTGCCAGTTGTCTGGGTACTTGCCACCGATGCGGTGCAGATCGGGGCCGATGCGGCGCGAACCCCACTGGAACGGGTGGTCGTAAACGAACTCGCCGGGCTTGCTGTACTCGCCGTAGCGCTCGGTCTCGGCGCGGAAGGGGCGAATCATTTGCGAGTGGCAGTTGTAGCAGCCCTCGGCGACGTAGATGTCGCGCCCGTAGAGTTCGAGCGGGGTGTAAGGGGCGACCGAGGCGATGGTCGGCACGTTTGAGCGAATGAGGAAGGTGGGGATGATCTCGAAGAGCGAGGCGACGATGACGGCGAGCGCGGTGAGCACAGTGAACGTCAGCGGCAGTGCTTCCCAGCGGCGGTGAAACGACATGCTCATGAGGCGCGCGAAGGCACCGGCTGGGGCTGCATCGGCGTGGTGTTCGGCTGCGCTCGAGAGCGCGGGGGCCTCGTAGACGGGAACGTCGTAAGTTGCAGGGCGGTTGCGCCATGTCATGATGACGTTGAAGCCAAGCAGGACGGCGCCAAGCAGGAAGATGGTGCCGCCGACGGCGCGGACGTAATAGAAGGGGATGAGGCGGATGACGGTTTCGACGAAGTCGGGGTAGGCGAGGCGGCCCGTTTCATCGAACGCGCGCCACATGAGGCCCTGGGTGATGCCCGCTGTCCACATCGAGACGACGTACATCATGATGCCGATGAGGCCGAGCCAGAAGTGAAACTCGGCGAGTTTTTTGCTCCAGAGCGGGGTTTGGAAGAGGCGGGGCGCGAGCCAGTAGATCATGCCGAAGGTCATGAATCCGTTCCAGCCGAGTGCGCCGCCGTGAACGTGGGCGATTGTCCAGTCGGTGTAGTGAGAGAGCGCGTTGACCGACTTGACCGAGAGCATGGGGCCTTCAAAGGTGCTCATGCCGTAGAAAGTGACACCGACGACGAAGAATTTGAGGATGGGGTCTTCTGAGACTTTGTTCCATGCACCGCGCAGGGTCAAAAGGCCGTTGACCATGCCGCCCCATGAGGGCATCCAAATCATGACCGAGAAGATCATGCCGAGGGTCGAGGCCCAGTGCGGCAGGGCGGTGTAGTGAAGGTGGTGGGGACCGGCCCAGATGTACATGAAGACGAGTGTCCAGAAGTGGAGAATCGAGAGTTTGTACGAGAAGACTGGGCGCTCGGCGGCTTTGGGGAGGAAGTAGTACATGAGGCCGAGGAACGGCGTGGTGAGGGAGAATGCGACTGCGGTGTGCCCGTACCACCACTGCATGAAGGCGTCTTGCACACCGGCGTAAATCGAGTAGCTCTTGAGCATGCCGGCTGGAATCGCGAGGTTGTTGAAGATGTGCAAGACGGCGACGGTCACGATGCTCGCGATGTAGAACCAAATCGCGACGTACATGTGACGTTCGCGGCGCTTGGCGAGGGTGCCGAAAAAGTTGATGGCGAAGATAACCCAGACGACCGCGATGGCGATGTCGATGGGCCACTCGCTCTCGGCGTACTCTTTGCTTTGCGTGATGCCGGTGACGAGGGTGATGGCGGCGGCGACGATGATGGCCTGCCAGCCCCAGAAGTGGATATTGCTCAGCGCGTCGCTGAACATGCGGGCCTTCACGAGACGTTGCGTCGAGTAATAGACGGCGGTGAAGACGGCGTTACCCGCGAATGCGAAGATGACGGCGTTGGTGTGCAATGGGCGCAGGCGACCGAAGGTGAGAAACGAGAGCCCAAAGCTGGCATCGGGCCAGAAGAGCTGGATGGCGATGATGACGCCGACCAGCATGCCGACAATGCCCCATAAAATCGTGGCGCCCATAAAGCGCCGGACGATTTGATCGTCGTAACTGAAACGTTCCATCTGAGAGCTCATGACGCTGCCTGCCTCCTGTCTCCGAAAATTCCGGAGCCGTTGATCGAGCTGTGAACCGGCACCGGTGCCGCGTCGAGCATGGCCCTGACACGATCGCTGACGGTTACAAGGGTACGTGGGATGAAGATGAGCTGGACGTCTTCGGCGACGACGACGGTGACCTCTGAGGGCCACGGGAGATCGCCCGCGCTGGGGAAGACGAAGGGTGCGGTGATTTCGTTGACTTCGCGGTTTGCGTCGCGGCGCGAGATGGGCAAGAGGCGCAGTTTACCCGAGACGGCGACGAAGACGCCGGGTGGGTAGTGGCCGAGGTAGAGGGCGATTTGCCCGCGAGGCATGCGCACGCGTGAGACGTCTGGGATGCTGGCGAGTTCGCGCATCCAGTCTTCGCGGTAGCGTGCAGCGACGTCGTCGCGCATTGCTGAAGCGAGTTCAGCGCCGCGCGAGATGCTCGACTCGCGTGTGTCGGATTCGGCTGCAAAGCCATCGAAATTGTCTGTTGCCGTCGACATGACCGCTTCTCCGCAGTTCGTGGCGTTGCTTGTATAGGGCGCGCGTTTCAGCTACCTTGATTGCGGTCAGCGCCAGACTTGACGCAGATCAAGACGGCTTCCGAGCGTTTCTTTGACACGCCCTCTGGTTAGCAGCGGCCGTGTGTGTGAGAGGCGGGCGGGCGATAGAGCGTGTTGAAACCAACCGGGGGCACGAGGCGGGTTGATGGCACGACAGGTAACCGTACCAAAGACATCATGTTTCACGTGTCAGGGTCGCGCTGAGTCGGAGTGGTGCGTGCTGACCGACGATGAGGTTGGCGAGCTCAACACGGCGAAGACCTGCAACACGTATCGTCCGGGTCAGGTGATCTTTTACGAGGGCAATCAGTGCCTTGGCCTTTATTGCATCGAGGCGGGCACGGTGGCGATTCGGCGCAGCGACGCGCACGGGCACTCAATCCTGGTGCGGCTCGCCACGTCGGGGCAGACGCTGGGCTACCGGACGTTTTTTGCTGGAGGCAATTACACGGCGACGGCTGAGGCGCTCACCGAGGCGAAGATTTGTTTCGTTGATCGGTCGGCGGTGTCGCGTCTGCTTGAGACGCAGCCGATGCTGGGGCTTAGCTTCATTCAACGGATGGCGAGCGAGCTTGGTCAGAGCGAAGAGGCGCGTTTGCAGATGATGTCGTTGCCAGTGCGGGCGCGGCTTGCGCACCTCTTGCTGGCGCTCAAAGACCGGTATGCCCGTGA
>CAZXXB010000042.1:9863-12012 GCA_964644185.1 uncultured Myxococcota bacterium | reverse complement strand
ATCGATCTTCCACTGGCGCGGCAAGATATCGCGTCGATGATTGGTGCGCGGCCCGAGACGATTGCGCGGGCGATCAAAGACCTCGAGACCGAGGGGGTGGCGCAATTCAAGGGGCGCCACGTGCACGTGCCTGATCTCGATGATCTACTCGACGAGATCGAGATGCCCGAAGCGGTCTGAGGCTCACACCGTTTACCCGCCCAGGCCAACGACAGAACCTCGCGTGAGCCGTGATCGGCGTGAACCCGCGCCAAAAAAGAAACCCCGCGAGAGCCATGTCGCGCGGGGTTCGGGTCGTGGTGGGTAACGCGTCAGGCCAGTCGCCGCGTGATCAATCGACGTCGGACTTCTTCCATTCTGGAATCTCGATGACCTCGGCGATGGGGCGCTTGCGCTCGGGCATGAGGAAGTCGTGGCGCAACCGCAGGAAGGCCCATACTTCGTTGTATTGAATCGCGAACTGGCCTTTCAAGCCGGCACCGAACCACCAGCCGCGGGCGAAGTTCCAATCGACGTCGGCCTGCGCGCCGAACGAGGGTCCGATGCGGTCGAAGCCGTTGTGGAAGCGGTTGCCCGACGCGGTTTGCAGTGCCGGGTCGTTGGGAAAGTAGGGCGCGTCAGAGAGGGTGAAGTAGGCGGGGCCCACGTCGCCCGAGACCATCGCGCGCACCTTGGCGGCGTTGTAGCGGTAGGTGAGGGGCACGGGCGCGACGAAGAAGAACTGCGGGCTGAAGTAGCCACCGTTGCCGTAGGTGAAGGCGAACTGGTTGTCGGCGTAGTTCATAAAGAACGTGTTGAGGCCGGTGGTCAGCGAGTGGTGGTTGTTCTGGTAGAAGGTCCAGAGCACGCCGGTGCCGTAGTTTCCGCCATGGTTGAGGTCGGTGTTACGCCCGGTGAGCACGCCGTAGCTGAGGTTCATGTACCAGAGCACGCGACCCCAGTCGTAGGCGAAATCCATCTTGAGGCCGTTGTTGCGCACACCGCCCCACGTGCGGGCGTTGCCCTCTTCATCTTTGAGGAAGGGGTCACGGGCGCCGGCGTACGAGAGGACGCTGTCGGTAACGAGGTTGCGGAAGGCGCCGAGGCCGAAGGTGAACTGGCCGAAGGTGCCGACCCAGCCGATCTTCGCCTGCACATCCATGACGGGGAAGCCCAGTGGGGTCGAGCCGACTTCGACGTAGAAGCCACGGTAGTTGTAGCCAACCTGGAGCTGCACGCCGATTTCGTTGTCGGAGAAGTTTCCGTTGACGGCGGTGAAGGTGGCACCGCGAATGGCGGCGGTCGAACCCCAGCCGACGGCACCCGACTGGACCGCGTTGGGGCCAGAGGTGTCGTCGAGCGAGACGAAGCCTGGGTGGGTCGAGTTGAGGTAGATGGGCGTCGCGCGGAGGACGAATTGTCCGTAGTAGCCGGGCGAGACCTTGCCGGTGATGGGCATCGAGAAGTCGTGAATGAGGATGCGGCCCGGCGTACCCGCGCGGTGACGGTAGATGAACTCGACGCCGAGGCTTGGAGCGTAGCGCGCGTCGATGCTGGCGATACCGTCGTGCAGGTCGTCTTCGATGGCGGGCGAGACGGGGCGCTCGTTGGTGTTGGCGGCGAACGCTTGTCCCTGCTGGGTGCCGAAGCGAGCACGGGCTTCGCTCAAGAGGGCGGCCTGCTCGTCTGAGAGTTCGCGCTCGGCCTGCTCGTCGACGATGCGCTGGGCGGCTTCGGGGTCGGCGCCGAGGTCTTCGAGGCGACGGCGACGGTATGCGCGGTTCTCGTCGGAGATGCGGAGGCCTTCTTTGAAGCGGTCGGCGGCGGGGCCGTCGTTGCCGAACTGAAGCTCGACGCGTCCGGCGAGGAGGTAGGCGCGGGGGTGATGCGGGTGCTTGCGCAGGGCGCGATCGGTGAGCACCTCGGCGCGTTCGTACTCTTCGGCTTTGACGGCGGCGATGGCGGTCTTTTCGATGAGGTCGATGTTGTTGCGGTCGTCTTTGAGCAGGCGCTCGTAGAGGTCGTGTCCCTTTTTGGGTTCGCCCGAAGCGAGGTAGAGGTCGGCAAGGGCGGCAAGTGCCATGCGGTCGTTGGGGTCGCGTTTCAGCCAGCGTTCGATGCGAGAGTAGGCGGTGGTGTACTCTTCGGCCTGGATGTCGCGGGGGCCAAG
>CAZXXB010000042.1:8231-9708 GCA_964644185.1 uncultured Myxococcota bacterium | reverse complement strand
CATGCGTGCAGCACGCGGGGCCTTAGGGTTCATGCGCAGCACCTGACGGGCGAGGTTCTCGGCGTGGGGTTGGTGGCCAGCCTGCGACCATGCGAGAGCGACGGTGGCGAGCTTTTCACCATCGACACCGGCGAGGCGTTCGAGGCGGCTCAGCTCTTCTTTTGAGTCGCGCTCACGACCGTCTTGCCAGAGCTTTACGGCACGTTCGCACTGAAGCTCGAAGATGGTCATGTCTTTGAGGTGAGCCAACGAGGCGCTGAGTTTTTCGGGGGGGATACGCGAGAGGTACTCGAGTCCGGCGACTTTGCGCCCGTGTGCGAACTCGACGAGTGCGGCATAGGGCAGCACCTGGTTGTCGTTGCCGTAGTCGCGCAGCAGTTCTTCCGAGAGGCGGGTGGCGGTTTCGAGGTCTCCGCAATTGAGCGAGAGGTAGCCGACTTCGAGACGCAGGGCCTTGTTGTCGGGCGCCATCGTGAGGGCCTCGTCGTAGAGCGAGCGAGCCTCGCGACACTTTTCGTCTTCGGCGGCGAGGGCGGCGCGGGCGCGGACAATCAAGAGGCGAATCTCAATGCGCTCTGCGTCGGTGAGGTTGGGGCGCGCGAGCAACTGCGCCTCGTATTGGGCGGCTTCTTCGATCTTGCGCTGGCGCAAGAGGGCCATGAAGAGTCCACGCAGGGCGTCGATGTCGTCGGGCTTCGCGCTGAGCAGCTCACGGAAGATGACTTCGGCCTCTTCGGGGCGCTGCTGCGAGAGGTAGAGGTAGCCGAGTGCAAGCTTGGCGATGGGTGCGTCGGCGGGCGAGACAGCGATGGCGCGCTTGTAGTTCTCTTCGGCGGGGATGTAGTTGCCTTCGGTCTTGAGGCGTTCGGCTTCGGTGAAGTAGCACCAGAACTCAGCGGCGGCGAGGGCTTTGCCCCAGGTGGCTTCGCGCGAGGGGGCGAGGGTTTTGGCCTTGCGCAAGAGGTCGCGGGCCTCTTCGAAGCGTTTTTGCTTGAGGCGAATCGAGCCGAGACCGACGAGGGCGTCAACGTCATTGGGGTTGCGCGCGAGAATTGCGAGGAAGCGTTCTTCGGCGAGTTCGAGTTCGTCGCGGTCGAGTGCGGCGTAGGCTTGCGCGAGTTCGTCTGAGTAGGGGTTGCGCACGGCGATGCCGTTCATCTTGCGGCGCACGTCTTCGTCGGTCGGATAGACCTTGAGGTAGGTGACGTAGTAGGGGCGGTCGTTCTCGCGGGCACCGAGCCACAAGAGGGCGTCGCGACGGGCGGCGTCGGCTTCACGTCCGAATTTTGCCATTCCGTTGAGGGCTTCGAGGCGGCGGATACCGTCGCGGCGTGTCGCCTCTTCGTAGGTGAGCAGTCGCCCGTAGCCGAGCTGGTACATGTTGTTGCGGGGGTAGCGGGCGACGAGTCCGCGCAGGCCTTCGCGGGCGCGCGGCATCTGACCGTCAACCGCAGAGAGGGTCATGTAGTACTCGTAG
>CAZXXB010000042.1:0-8203 GCA_964644185.1 uncultured Myxococcota bacterium | reverse complement strand
CGAGGACCTGATCGTACTCGTAGACGGCCTCTTTGTACTTGCCGGCCTTCGCGAGTGAGCGCGCAGCACCGAGGCGCTGCTGGAAGCTGGCACCCAGTTCGACGGCCTTACGCAGGCTCGGTATCGACGCGTGGGTCGGGTGGGCGCGCTCGAGGCGTTCGAGGTAGAGGCGGGCACGCTTGGTATCGCCGCGTGTAGCGTAATACTTCGTGAGCGTGGTGAGGGCGCGTGCGTTGTTGGGGTCGCCCTTTAGCACCTGTTCCCACGCATCGGCGGCCTTGTCGGGTCGCCCCTGCTTTTCCCAAAAGAGGGCGCGCTGTTCGAGGGCGTTACCCGTCTGGGCTTCGCTCTCGTCATCTGCCTCAGCAGCAGCGGCGTTTTGAGCCAGCGCGGGTGCGACGTAGACCGCCGCCGAGACCGCACTGGCGAGGGTCGTGCCGAGCATGAGCCCGGCGAGCATTCGCACCATCATCGAGTGACTACCTGAAGCTTTCATCGCTGCTTCCCCTTGATTCCCATCATCAACTGTCCGGCTTCATTGAACCGGAAATGCCCCTCGGCGAAACCTCGCCCAAAGAGCGTCAAGACACCATCGTAATAGACCGGGGCTTCGGTGACGTAGCGGGCCTTCGAGGCGGCCATGCCACGCACTTTTTCACGCGCACCTTTGTCGCGCGTACCGGTCAGCGCGCCTTCGGCGGCGGCGAGAAACCCGAGTGGCGGGTCGCCCGCGAGAGCGCCGGTGAGGCAATCGACACGTTCTGGCACCTGCTCGCGGGTGTTGACGGCGCCACGCAGGCCCGAGAGGGCACGGTCGAGGCGGCGCGCGAGCGGGTCGGTGGCAGGCACCATCGCCGAGAAGAGGTAGACGCGAATCGCGTCGTAGCTGCCGACGGCCCCCTTTTCGGGGTCGGAGATCACGCCGCCTTTAGCCTGTGAGAAGGCTATCCAGTCGGGCGTGTATCCACGTGGGCTTGTCGCTTCGATCAACATCACCGCAGTCTCCGCAGCCGCAGCCCATTCACCGGGTATCTCTTCGTCGGCAAAGCGTCGGAAGATGGGTATGACCCAGTAGCTCGGGTTGAGCCGCACCGTACCATCATCTGCTACGAACCCCGTCTTGCCGGGCAAGACGACGGGGCCGATGCCTTCTAAGGTTCGCATCTCTTCAGCGCTGATTCGCGCGGCGAGCTTGCGGCCCTTTTCGGCGTAGTCGTTGCGCCCCCAGTTCCTTCCGGCTTCGACAAGCGCGTAGGCCATCCAGAGGTCGGCATCGCTTGCCGAGTTGGGGTCGGCGACACCCCAAGTCTCATCGTCGCGTTTTTGCCAGAGCCATGCTGGCAACTGCTCGGTGAGACCCTTTTCCGTGAGGTTCGCTTCGGTCCATTTCAAGAGCCGGTCGAACTGCTCGCGGTCACCACGCACGAGGGCGTGAAACCTCGCGTAGGCCTGGCCTTCGCTGGTGGTTCGCGACCCCTGGCTCGGTTCAACAACACGCCCGTCTTGCGTGATGAACCTTGCCGAAAACGCTCTCCATTCGGCGGATGCGGCGACCGGGTCGAATCCATCGCGGATATTGCTTCGACCTGGGCATGCGCCGAGCGAGGCGACGAGCGCTACGACAATCATGAGCAATCGCAACGCCAATCTCCCGCACGGTTATATCTTCGCTTCGAGGCGCAGCTTTTCGCGGCGCTGGACGTAAGCGAGGATGAAGGCACCGAAGATCATGCTGCAGAACACCAGAAGCGGGAACAGCAGCAGGGAGTGAATCGAGAAGAACCAGAGCACACGGCGCCACCAGCTCAGCTCGCCGACGCTGTAGGTACGACCGATGAAGAAGGCGCGGGTTTGTCCACCTTTCGAGACGACGAGGTCGCAGCGACGGTCGTTGACCTGATCGACGCGGGCGATACCCATGAGGTTGGGCATCGAGCCGTCTTGATTGGCGGTGACGACAAACGCTGTGCGCAGGGGCATGAGTGGCGACTCGAAGCTGACGATGGCGCCCATGCCCTCGCCGTTGCCTTGCTGGAAGACGCGGGCCTGCTGCACGTCGCTTGTGATGTCGCGGCCCGAAATCTTGGCGAGGGCTTTTTCGAGGGTGGTCGGCTCACGCACTTTGAGCACGCTCTTTTCGAAGTGCGCGGGCATGGCGTAGGTCCACTCGTTGAGCAGGGGCTGGTTGTCTGCCGAGCCGATGACGACGACGTGTTTGTCGAGCTTTTGCGGAATCTTGTTTGAGGTGTGCACCGTAACGCCGATGCCGGGGTAGGCGGTGACGTAAGCGAGGTGGGCACCGACCGCCATGAGGGCGGCCATCTCGGCGCTCGTTGGCGACGGGGGCATGATCATCGCGGTTTCTGAGAGGTCGGCGGACTTCTGCAGCGGGTGTCCGTCGCGGGTCAGCTTCGAGATGTCGGGCAGCGCGTTGAACGAGGTGGCTCCGCGAAGGTCGAGGTACGAGTCTGCACCGACGGCGGTGTATTCGTCGGGGTGATCGATCGGGCAGCCGTTCATATCGGGCTCGAACTCGCTGCTGATGATCAGCTCGTTGTGGGCGCGCAAGTAGGCGCGTGGCAGGTTGAAGCGCATCTCGCGCATACCGCGTGAGGGCCACTGTGAGGGGCGCTGCACGATGCGGACGAAGTGGCCGTTAATCTCGACGGTGACGTTTGAGGGGCGGGCACCTTCGGCGATCTTCTGCTCGAACTGGAACAGCATCGGGATGCCGTTTTGCGGCCAGAAGAAGACGTCGGGCTTGATCTTGAATTTGATCTCGAAGCGGGCGTCGTTGCGTCCACGAACGATGAGGTTGTCGCCGCCTTCGAGGTCACCAAGCTTCACGACCTGACCGGCATCGAGCCAGTCGTCGGCGGCTTTGGGGCGCTCGCGGTTGGCGGCTTCGGGGGTGACGACATACTCGGCACCGCCGACGCCGATGTCGCCCATCGCAAGTGCCTGCGCCGCGACGACGGCCTCTGCGTAGGTGCGACCGGCGACGATGAGCAGCTTCACGCCGCTGCGCACGGGGTTATCCATCAGGCGCAGGGTGGGGCCGGTGACGGGGGCGATGCCCATCGCGGCGAGCTCGTCGGAGGTGGCGATGACGACGGCGTGGCGGTCTGGGTAGCCGGCGACGCTGACGGGAAACGAGAGTTCGGGCACGCCATGCAGACCCATGTATGACGAGGTGATGAAGGCCGCGCGCATGGCGTCTTCGCTGCCGAACGAGCCGAGCACGACAGGAATCTCGACCTTGTTGCGACGGTCGGCGATGGGGTCGATGAAGGGCATGGGCAGCACGGCGAGGTCGTTGATGACCGGCAGGCGCGCGAGGGTCACTTCAAGGTACGACTCGTGCGAGATGAGCGACCATGTTTTGGGGGCGACGCAGTTCTCGAACGGGGGTTCGCGGGTCGTGATGAGCTTGAAGATAATGCTGTTGTCGTAGCTCATCAACGCGGGGTCGATGGGTATGACATGGGCGCCGAGGCCGGGCTTGAGATCGGGTGCGGCGATGGTCGTGACGGTGGCACCGTTGACCCAGATTTCGAGGGCGAGAATGTCGTCGGGACGTCCACTCTTGGGGGTCTCGAACGCGACCTTGAGGGTGGCCTGGGCGATGACCTGATCGGCGCGGGTGATGTAGCTGACCGTGGTGCTGTCGCCCTGCCATTTGCGGCGGATGTAGTCGCTGATGCCGATGTTTTCGAGGGGAATGCGCTTGAACTCAACGTCGCCGCCAGTGTTACCGATGATCTCGGTGGCGAGACGTTCCATTTCGGTGAGGGTCGCCTGACGGGGGGCGGTTGCCGCAGGGTCGGTCTCGATGACGACCGCGTCTGGGTCGGGCTCGTTGCCGGCGCGCGGGGGCAGGTAGCCTTCACCGGCGGGGTGAATGTAGCCCTCGGGGTTTCGACGCGCGTCGTCGGGGGCGCGGGTAACGTTGGGGCGCTGAGCCTTCGAGCGACGGCGTTCGTACTCGGCAGGCGAGACGGGTCCGGTGCGCTGGGGCATCGGCGGCTCGGCGGTGGGCTTCGCGCCGTCGGCGCGCTGCGGTGGGGGCACGGCCGGCTGATAGGCGGTGCCGTCACGCTCACCAGCTTTGACGGGTGGCGTGCCCTGTGGCTGCGCATTGGCGGTCGCAGGGGCGGACCATGCCTGAGCGGCGAGAAGCGCAGCGAGCACCGCGGTCGCGGTGACGGCCCGAATCGCAAGCGGAGAGGCGAGGCTTGCGCCCTGCCCTCGCGTGCTGGCCCGGGGCTTCGCTTTGAGGCGAGTCGGAATCTTTGGCTTCATCATCATCTCCAGTCGCACTCACATCGTTGGGTGTGCTCGCGGGCCGCACTACCCTGTGCGCGTCGCCACGCGCGACGCGCCGAAACCACATCATCGAACATCTGCGAGAGGTGCATCGGCACCTCACGCGTCAGGGCTGCTTTTCGTTGCCCTCGACATCCCAGTTGCCATCGGCACGAGATTCGGCGCCGATGCGATCGCCGAGCCCCTGCACGAGGTTGGCGACGCGGTCGACGACGGGGCGGAAGCTCCAGCCGGTGTGCATGAGCAGAAAGACGCATCCAACCACCACGAGCACGGCGATCACGCGCAGAGCAGCGCCGGTCTCTTCTTTGACGAGACGGCGAAGCGCGTTGAGGCTCATGCCCCAGAGGGCGCGGAAGGACCAGAACGGGCGGTCGGCGGTGCGATCATTGCCCCAGTCTATCCACGCATCGGGACGGCTGAAGATGATCTGCACGAGGTTCGACACGACACGACTGGTGAGGTCCGGGAACCGCAGGCGGAGCATCTGCCCGTCGACCCGCACGACGCGTGCCGGCAACGCAAATTCGCGACCGGAGACGAAGTACGAGCAGAAGATTCTATCTTCTTCTCTCAGTTCGACGCCGGCCGCCATTTTAAGGCTGCATCCACCGAGCGACATGTCTTCGGTTTCGCCGACGGCGGTATGGCCCGAGGGCTTCGTGATCATCACCTTGACCTTCATCGGCACGCGGTGGGTGTTACGCACCTGCTTGGCTTCGAAGGCGGTGGCGAGCACCATACCGATGGTGACGCAGTTGAAGAGGGTCCAGACGAAGTTCACGGCGACGGTGTCGGCGTCGTAGTAGTCCCACAGCAGCAGGCGTACGAGACCGAAGGTGAGGCCGAGCATGTTGATGACGAGCATCACGACGTAGGGGCGAGCGATCTTCCGGTCGAAATACTCGTTGCCGACGAGGCCACCCTTGGCGGTGACGTTGAAGCCACCGGCCTTCGGGTTAATCAGGGCGACGAGTGTCGGCATGATGATGTAGACGGCGAGAATCGCTTCGTAGACGTTATCCCAGAACGAGTAGCGGTACTTGCCCTTGATGCGCGAGTTGCAGAGCACGACGTGCGCAAGGTGGGGTATTGCGTACGAGAGCAGCAAGACGGGGCTCGCGTTGAAGAGGTGGGCACCGAAGATGAGGTAGCCGAGGGGCGCGGTGAGAAACACGACGCGTGGGATACCGTACATGAAGTGGAACATCGCGTTGAGGTAGCAGAGGCGCTGCTGCCACGAGAGTCCACGCCCGAGAAGGGGGTTGTTGATGCGGAATATCTGGACCATGCCGCGCGCCCAGCGAATACGCTGACCGATGTGGACGGCGAGCGAGTCGGTGGCGAGACCGGCGGCCTGCCGCACGTCGATGTATGCGGTGTTCCAGCCTTTGCGTTGGATGACGAGGGCGGTGAGGGCGTCTTCGGTGACGCTGCCGTAGGCGATGCCGCCGACTTCTTCGAGCGCTTCACGGCGAATGACTGCGCACGAGCCACAGAAGAATGTGGCGTTCCAGAGGTCGTTGCCCTTTTGTACGAGGCCGTAGAACAGCTCGCCTTCGTTGGGCATCGCGCGGAACTTCTGGGTGTTCTTCTCGATGGGGTCGGGGTTGTAGAAGAAGTGCGGCGTTTGCAGCATCGCGAGCTTCTTGTCGCGCAAGAACCAGCCGACGGTCATTTGAAGGAACGAGCGGGTCGCGATGTGGTCGCAGTCGAAGATGGCGATGAGCTCGCCCTTCGTCTGTTTCATCGCGTGGTTGATGTTGCCCGCTTTGGCGTGTTTGTTGTCGGGGCGGATGATGTAGTTGCACTTCACCTTGTTGGCGAAGTCGCGAAACTCGGCGCGGCGTCCGTCGTCGAGAATGTAGACGTTCATCTTCTCGCGCGGCCAGTCGATGGCCATCGCGGCCATGACGGTCGGGCTGACGACGCTCAGCGGCTCGTTGTAGGTCGGGATGAAGATGTCGACGGTCGGCCACAGGTCGCGGTCTTGCGGCAGCGCCTCGGGCTTGCGCGTCATCGGCCACAACGCCTGGAAATAGCCGAGCAGCAAGACGATGTAGGCGTACCACTCGGCTCCGAGCAGCATGTAGCCGAGGATGTAGTCGAGGGTCGTTTCGAGGTCGAGCGTCGAGGTGGTGCGCCAGTAGATGTAGCGCGTCGAGACGATGGCCGAAACGGCAATCAGAATCTCGGTGATGAGGTTGCCCTGAAAGCGCGAGAGCAAGAGCGCGAAGATGATTCCGAACACGCCGAGAAAAATCTGCGCTTCGAGCTCAAGCGGGGTCATGACCACGATGACGGTCAGAAGACCGGCGATCAGAAACCCGATGAAGAGGATTATTTTTCGAATGAGTTCCATCATCCACCCACTCCGCCGAAGGCAGACATGGTCGGGTCGGCCGGGGGCGCTGCCTCGGGGAACGCGCCAGTGGCCGACACATCATCAACGTGAATTTCAGCGATCTTGTCGCGCAGCCATGCCGAGAGCTGACGGAAGTCGGCGCTCGCCTGCGACGAGAGGCTTTGATCGACGACCGGACGCTGGAACGCGAGCGACTCGCGAACGGTCTGGTCGTAGTGCACGACGAAGGGCAAAAGTGCGTCGCCGAGTTGGCCCATGAGGGCGGCGCGAATGTCGCGGGCGAGGCGCTTGCTCTCATCCATGTAGTTGACGAGGTAGTAGGCGCCGTAGAAGTCGTGACGTGGGCGGCAGTACTCGGCGAGGGCCTGCTCAATCGAGGGCAGCGTCGCGTACGAGCCGGCGTCGGCGAGCAGCACGACGACGAGCAGGTGGGCCTGCGAGATGACGTGCTGGAAGTACATCGAGGGGCCGGGGCCGGTGTCGACGAGAGCGACGTCGTAGCCTTCAAACGCGGGGTCGGCGAGGTTTTCGCTGAGCAGGCGTGGGCGGTCGTGCAAGAGGCGCTCGAAGTCGTATCGCTGCGCGTCGCTGACCTGCCCGAACGGAAGGAACGGGACGCGGTCGAGGCGGTAGTGCAGTCCGTGGGCCCATGAGCGTCCGTTGAGCGTCGCTTGCGCGAGCCCGACGACGTCGGTGGCTGACATACCGAAGTGCAACCCGAGCTGATTGCGCGGGTCGAAGTCGGTCATCAGCACGTGCATGTCTTTGTGCTGGGTGAGTACGGCGCCCAGGTTGGCGGTGACGGTGGTCTTTCCGACCCCGCCTTTCATACCCACGACGGCAATCTTCTTCATCTTCATCTCGAACACCTTCGCGGTTCGGGCCGCCGTTCATTGCCTTTTCGAACGGGCGGACGTCATCAACACGAACAGAACAAACACGAACAGAACACAACAAATCAGCGAATCGACTTACACCGCCGGGCGCGGAGGCATGGGCTCGAAGCCTTCGCCTTCTGCTTGCGGGGGTGGATTATTGACCGAGTTGAGCATGGGCCAAGCGGCGGAAGCCGTAGGGATTTCATCGCCCGGGTTGCCACCTTCGGGGTCGAGGGCGGGCACGGTTTCGAAGCCGAGGGTGCTTGGGCGGGCGAGTCCGGGGTCGTTGAAAACGACGTAATCACCGGGGGCTTCGACCTCGCGCCATGTTTCCCAGAGGTTGCGATTGACCGCGAGGAGCAAGGGCCAAAAGCTCGGAGCCTCAAGCGCAGCCTGCTCGAGCGAGATGGAGTGGTATTCAAAGTTGCGGAGGCCGAGGCTATCAAGCAGCCTCTTCGCGTCGGTATCCATGGGCAAACTCCTGCATCATCAACGGCATCACGACATCATCCGGCATTGCCCGGCTAAACCCCTGAATGGGTTTAGTTTTTTGGCGGCGACCGGTTTTTTAGCCGGGGCTGCCTTCTTGGCTACGGGTTTTTTGACGGCGACCGGTTTTTTGGCCGGGGCTGCC
>CAZXXB010000041.1:9177-19444 GCA_964644185.1 uncultured Myxococcota bacterium | reverse complement strand
ACGCATTCAGGTGGTCGCGCGTCATCTCCGCCGAGCCAAGCACGTAGTTGTGGTACTGCTTTGCCGACACGTGGAAAAAAAACGCCGCGAAACTGTCGCTCGTACCACCCCACGGGTGCCCCTCGGTAAACCTGTCGGCCAGCGGCAAGTACCCGTAGAGGCCAAGACACAAGAGCCCAATCAGCAGCCCCTGCACCGCATACTTCGAGAAAAAAAATCTCCAGTCGCGCACCAGCACAAACAGAAACACCCCCGGCATCAGGTGCGCCGTCGTCATGTGGTTCGTCAGACCAAGCCCCATCGTCACCGCCGACAGCCGTATCCACCGCCGGTCGCGCGTCACCTCAAACCGCACGAGACACAACCCCGTCAGCGAAATCAGCATCGCGTGCAGCGCATAAACCTCGATAATCACCGACTGGCTGAAAAATATCGGCGACAGCCCAAACCCCATCGCCACAAACGTCGCCCCCACCACGTGCGCCGGCGTCACCACACTCGGCGTCGATGCATCCGGCAAAGACCCATCCACCAGCCGCTTCGGAGCAACCCGCGCCGCAAGCTCTGCCCCAGCCCGCGCCAGCACATACACCGTCACCGTCGAACACACCGCCGAAAACACCGACAGCTTGCCCGCCGCCTCAAACGGCAACGGCAACCACGTAAACAGGTGCCCCAGCAAAATATAGAGCGGATACCCCGTCGGGTGCATCACCCCGAGCTTCGCCGCCGCTGCCGCAATCTCACCCGAGTCGCCCCACAGCACCACGCCCTTGATCGGCACGAGGTAACAGCAAAACGCCGCGAGCGCCCCCACGACCGGCAGATACCGCCACAACGACGCCGGCATTTGCGGAACATCACGCTGCGGCCCAGGCGCTGGCGCAGGTGCAGGTTCAGCCAGCATGCCCACTTCTGATGCAGGCTCAGCCGTGACCGCCTCCCCTGGCGCTGCAACCCCACCCGCCGCCTCACCGCCCCCACCTGAATAATCGGCTTCAGCCGCCTCACGTGTCGCTTCCGCGGTCTCGCGCGACACACCCGCCCCGTCGCCGCCCGCATCGCGCGAGGCAGTCTCCGACGCACCAGCAGGTGGAGGCTCTACGCTTCCGCCACGAACGCTATCTGGGTCACTCATTCACGCCATCACAACGGTAGGGGCCAATCTCGCGGCGCGTCATACCGCCGTGTATGCGTCGCACGCAATAGCCGCCACATCGCGCCCCCACCCACACTCACACCCGCTCTCGCACTCACACTCACACCCGCACCCTGCCCCACGCGTACACCGCGCGACTCACGGTGTCCGGTCGAGCGCAAACAGCCACGCGATCATCTCGCGCCCCGCCGTCCGCGTAATCGGCGGAATATGCACCCCGCCCGGTATCGTCCACAGCTCAAACGCCGTACCCGGCGCGCACCCCGTCCCCCACACCCGCGTCGTCGTCTCATCACCCGCAATCTGCGCATCGATATCGCGCGTCGCACCATCCACCGCCGCATCAACATCACACCCCGCAATCGCCGCGTGTTGACGCACCGACCCCTCCGCACTCGGATAATCCCCCACCCCGGCAACCCCCAGATTGCCCCCGTCATACAAAATCGTGTCATCCGCCGTGCCATGCACTTGCAGCACGCTCACCGGCTGCGTCGCCGGCGCGCACAACGTCATGTCGGCATACGTCGCCCCCGCGAGACTCACGATGCCCGTAAACACCTCCGACGCCTCACACGCGAGCCGATACGACATAAACCCCCCGTTGCTGTGCCCGATGAGATAGACCCGACCCGCGTCAATGTTGTGACTCGCTTTCACCTCTTCAACGAGCCCCGTCAGATACGCCACGTCATCCACCGGCTGGCCAAACGCACAGCACGCCGGTGTCGCGTTCCAGAACCGCTGTTTCTTGCCGTTCATCGTCCCATCCGGACGAATCAGCACGAACTGGTCGCGATCAACCCGCCCCGACAGCCCAAAGTACACATCTTGCGCAAGGCCCGTCGCACCGAACCCGTGCAGCACCATCAAAAGCGGATAACTCTTCGTCGGGTCGTAGTCTTTGGGGCGAATCACCGTCGCGGGCCGCTCGCCACCCACCGTCGTCGGTGGATTCTCCGGGTACTCCGTCACTTCGTCATCGTCATCATCATCGTCGCTCGAAGTCACGTCATTATCATCGCTGTCGTCATCGCTTGAAGTCGCGTCGTCGTCATCGCTCGTCGCTGCATCATCACCGCAGCCTGCCAGCGCAACCGGCGCGGCGACCGTCATCATCGCCAACAGCAACAGCGGCGGCAGCCACAGACGCAGCGTCGTTTCTCCGCGCAGCATCAACCGAGCGCCGCGCCCACCACAACGAACTGCCATCTCAGCCAAAAAGAAAAACCTCATCCGCAGCCTCCACGTGGAAAGAAAATCTCCGCACACGACTCACCGAAAGCACACACCAAAAACTCACGAACAAAAGAACTCACGAACAAAAACGCACCACCAAAAACGCACCACCAAAAACTCACAGTCGCCCACGCGCATTGCACCCCTCGCCCTCTTCATCGAGCACTTCCACCACATCGACCACCTCATACCCCGAGGTCTCACCCACTGTCGGAAAATCATCTTCATCCGGCGTCACGACACACACCCCAAACCTGTTGCACCGTGTACCCGCGCTCGCCGCCACCTCGCCGCAATACAACTCAGAGAGAGTGCTCGAACAATCCGGATCGTACAACCCGCAATCGCAGTCGCACCTGTCGCCTGCTGCATACCGCGTCACGTCGCAGTTCCATTCGCGGGGCACACCCCCGTCACCACCGCCGCCCCCTCCCCCACCACTTCCTCCGCCACTTCCTCCATCACCGCCCGCATCGCTCTCCGTCTCGCCGCCTGCATCGCCCGTGCCCGCCCCGCCTGCATCACCTCCCCCGCCCACAACCCCGTCATCCCCACACGGAAAATCGACACACGGCGTCGCCGTACACACCCGCTCAAGCGGATAATACGTGCAGAGCAAATCGAGCGCGCGAAACGCATACGTCGCATCTTCACCGCTCCCCTCGTCGTCACCCACCCTGTTCGACACGCGGCACGCCCCCTCCTCTAGCCGCCAGTCGGTCTCGCCACGCGACACAACCCCCACAAGCTCACCCAGCGCATTAAAAACCCCCGACCCGCTGCTGCCCGCATACGTGTCGGCCCGCATCACAAAATAATCGAGCGCCGCAGCCCGCGCATCGCGAACGCCGGCCGCCATCTCAGCCTTGAGCGGCAACCCCGCCGGAAACCCAAGCACCGTAAGCCCCTCATCACCCGCCACCGCATCGCGCTCGCGCCGTATCCGCGCCGGAAGCTTCTCTTGCGCCGCCCACCTGTCGAGCCGAATCACCGCGAGATCGAGCGCACCCGTATCAACCCGCGCCACCAGCTCTTTGCACGCAAACACGTCGTCGCTCGTCAACGTCGCAAGCTCATCATCAAACCGATACCGATAGTTGAAGACCACCGTGTACCCGTCACACTCCGCCTGAGTCACCACGCAATGCGCCGCCGTCAGCACCAGGTCTTCGCCAATCAACACGCCCGAACACTCAGCGCACGTCGGCTGCGCGAAAAACCGCTCGTCGTCACACACCCCCTCACTCTCAGCCAGCGTCTCGCACCGCAATGTCGGACGCGACGGAACCCGCCGATCGACGTACTCATTCGGCACCAGCGCCACCACACTGCGCTCGATGATCTCGGCCCACGGCTTTGCCGGCGCCTCGTATGCTTCGATGCGATCATCTTCCCCGTAAATCACGCGCGATTGCGCCGCAGCCTCACCACCGCCGCCCGCACCGCTCGCGCCGTCTGCTCGCGGACCTCCGTAGTCGAGACCCGCATCACACGCGGCCATCATCGCCAGCACCACGAGGCCCGCCTGTCGCACGCCCCTCAAGCGCCCTGCCCCCACGCGCGACGCCGACGCGTCACACCGATTAGCCACAACCCCGCGACGCCCGACCACGGCGCGAAGTGAACACCCATCTTCGCCCACTCACCCCCGTCAACCCCAGCACCCGCATCAGCCCCGCGCGACGCAACCACCGCGCACCCCTCGTCATCGCCACTCGGGTTCCACCTCGGCTCGTATTCCGCCGCAGACGCGGGCTCATCTTCAATCGACGGAAGCTCATCTTCAAACGTCTTCGGAAGGCATCTTCCCGGGCGCAGACACTGCGACGTATCGCTCGGCAAACCATCGCAATAGACTTCGCTCTGCGACCAGTCACAGTCAGGGTCCCACGCGCCGCAATCGCAATCGCACCCATCACGCGAAGCAAACGCCCCGACGCGACACGTCCACCCGCTCGGCACGCCGCTCACGAGCGGGTCACCCACCGCATCGACATCAATCTCGGGTATCCCCACCCCCGCTTCACTCTGCCCCGCCTCACACACGCCATCCGCACACGGGTCGCCCGTCTTGCACAAGGGCTCATCGGGCACCGCCGCGCACAGCGCTTCGATCGCCCGCGACGCATACACAATCTCTTCGTATCCCGGACGCTCAGGCAGCACCGCCGACGACAGACACTCGCCATCCACCTCCTGCCAGTCAAACGGCCCACGCGCGATGATACCCACCACCTCCCCATCGCCGCGAAACACCCCCGACCCGCTATTTCCCCCATACACATCGGTCGCCGCCGTAAAATAATCTCGCGTCCCCTCGCGCGCCGAATCGACCCGCACGTTGAGATCAGCCTTCATCGGCAACCCGACCGGAAACCCAATCACCCCCAACTTTTCGTTTGCGACAACCGCCTGCTGCGTCGTGTCGGGTCGCGCCGGACGATACCGCGGCGTCGCACTCCGCTCGAGTCGGATCACCGCGTAATCCAGCGCGTAATCGTTGTACTGCGTCACAATCTCTTTGCACCGATACACGTCATGCGCTTCGAGATCTTCGACCTGCCCGCTCGCATCCACCATGTAATCGAAAACCACCGCCGTCGAACTGCAATCGTACCCCGACGCCACGCAGTGCCCCGCCGTCAGCACAAGGTCTGGCGCAATCAACGTCGCCGAACAAAACGCGCACGACGGTTGCCGCGCGAAAGGCTCATCTGGACACACCGGAACCACCGCGTTCATCGCGAGGCAGCGAAGCCGCTGCGCGCCCCCCTCTGGCCCCTCAAACGCGAACACCGGCACCAGCGCCGCAACACTCTTTCTCGCAAGCGACTTGTACGGCTCAACGCGAATCGCGCGCGCCTCGACGCGGTCGTCAGCCCCATAAATGATCTGCGACTGCACCCCACCCGTCTCACCACCCGTCTCACTGCCCGTCTCACCGCCCGTCTTACCCCCAACCTCACCACGCCCCTCGTTTACCGCGCCCTCTTCAACACCATCTTCTCCACCGCACGCCACAACGCCATGCCCACCAACCGCCCACAGAGCCGCCCACACAACCGTAACCGCAAAACGAGACGTTGCACCCCGCAACCCGCGTCGCGCCACTCCCGCGTGAAGCCACTTATCGCCCATCGCGTAACCCTTCTGCCAACGTCGGCTGCCTGCCCCTCACGACCCAAAGCGTGACCAACAACGCCGCGTAAAGCAAGAGCAAAGGGTCAAGCATCGGACACCGAAACCGCATATTCGGCTGAAACGCCAACGCCATGAACACCGACGTCGCCCCCATCGCCAACGTGTACGCCGCCAGCATCGGCGTCGCCCGCGCCAGCACAAAAAAGCCCACGACCCCCACCATCAGCATCAACCCCGGCATCACAAACAGCGCCACCGCCGCCTTTACCCCATGAATCAGCGGGCTCACCGTCGGACGAAAGAACGCCGCCAGCTTCGCCGCATAAAACCCCACCCGCTGACCTTCGAGTGCCTGCGAGTCGCGCAAAAACTGCGCCTTCCAGTACGCCTCACGTTGACGCGGCGAAAACCCCTCCGTCTCAGCCCACATCCGCGGCAACCGCTCAAAGTAGACCTCGCGGTCGATGCGCTCAAACTCTTCACGCGTCGTCGCCCTCAGCTTGCGCGCCAGCTCATCGTTGTTGCCCAGCCACAAGCTGAAATGAAACCCGTCGGTCACCGTCACCGGTTCACCCCAGTCAACCCAGTTGCGCACCGTAAACGGCCCCACCACCATCACGACCCCAACCCCCACCCAAAGCGCCCCCCGCGCCCGCCGCAACAACACCATCAACCCAATCAGCGCCACCACCACGAGCTGCGTCTGCGGACGGCAAAGCGCCGCCAACCCCAGCACCGCACCCGCCCCCACAAACCTCCGCGCGCCCGCCCACCGTGCTCCTGTCCACAGCGCCCCCTGCCCCGCCTGCTCTTCGGCACCTTGCAGCAACGTCAACGCCCCCACGAGCAGCGCCATGTAAAGCGTCTCGGTCTGTATCCGCCAGCACTGCAAGACAAAGTGCGGATTCACCGCAAAGAGCAAAAACGCCACCACCGCCGCCATCCCACGCCCCGTCAAACCCCACCTCACAACGCCTCGCCCCGTCGCCCCCCCCGGCACCACGTCACCCGCAAGCCGAAACGCAAGCCGCGCCGCCAGCACGCAGGTCGCCACATCGATCGCCACCTGCGACAACCGTATCGCCGCAAACGTCATCGCAAGCGACGGCAACGACAACCACGGCGCCACAAACAGCGGATACAACGGCGGACGCGTGATCGGCTGCGTCAGGGGGTACCGCCCGTCTCGCAAATACCGCGCCGCCTGCAAATACGCCTCGCCATCGCCCGGGTCGGCCACATCAACCCCAAGCGCCCACACCGCCACAACCCGCACCACGAGCGCGACCGCGACAAGCACCCCCGCGTGCGGCAAAAAGGCCAGGCTCGAACCGCTCGAACCCACGCGACGCCGCCCGCCTCTCAAATCAACGCACCCGGGTTGAGTATCGACGACGGGTCAAGGCTCGCCTTCGCCGCCCGCAACGCATCGAGCGCCAGCGTCGCCTGCTCACGCGCGTACCACGGCTTATGCAGCCGCCCCACCGCGTGGTGATGCGTAATCGTCGCCCCGTGCTCAACCAGAATATCGCTCACCGCCTCTTTGATCTCGCGCCAGTGCACAAGCTGATTCTCTGGCGTCGACGGCGCCACAAACGTGTAATACGGTGCCGGACCATCCGGGTACACGTGCGTGAACCGACACGTCAGCGACCCGCCCCCGCACACCCCCCGCAATATCGCCGTCGCACCCCGCTGAATCGCCTCGTGCATCGCCGCAAAATCGCGCCACGTGCACGCCGTCTCAAACGTGTCGGCGATCATGCCCAGACTCACGAACGTGTTCTGCAAATACGGCGCCTCCAAAAAGGCCGCCCGCCACCCTTCTCCCTCGCCTTCACCCGCGACCCGCCCGTCGCCGCGCGACTCACTCACCTTCACCCCACCCGCGCACGTACCACGCCCCGACCCGCCGTCGAGCGCAATCTCAACCGCCCGCTTCGCGTCGTGCTCAACCGAAAACTCCGCCGACTCAAACGCAATCAGCAACAGCGCGCACCGCCCATCACTCACCCCGTTCAACAGCGCCTCGCGCGCATCGAGCACCCGACAATTCGACGGACGCAAACCACTCTGCACCACCGCCCGCGCCGCGCACACCGCGTCGTCAAACCGCGCAAACTGCAACGCCGCCCGCGCCCGATACCGCACCCGCTTCGACACCCGCATCCACGCCTGCGTTATCACCCCAAGCGCACCCTCAGACCCCAGCATCATTCGATTCACATCGGGCCCCGCCCCACTCGCCGGCAACCGCCGCGTCTCTAACGCCCCTCGCGGAGTAATCACCCGCATCGACTCGACAAACTCATCAATGTGCGTCGGCCCCGTCGCGTAGTGCCCACCCGACCGCGTCGCCAGCCAACCCCCAAGCGTCGAGAACTCGAACGACTGCGGATAATGCCGCAGCGTCAACCCGTGTGGCGCAAGCGCAGCCTCAAGCGCCGGCCCCAGAATACCCGCCTCGATGTGCGCCGCCCGCGACGTCTCATCAATCTCCAACACCCGACTCATCCGCGTCAGATCGAGCGACACCACCCCGTTGTGCGCGTCGAGATCATCACGCGTCGCCTCAACACCACCCACGACCGACGTGCCCCCACCAAACGGCACAACCGCCACATTGTGACTCGTCGCCCACTCGAGCAACTCGAACACCTCAATGTCTTCGACCGGACTCGCAACAAAATCGGGCGGATTCTCAAACACCCCTGCGAACCCCCGCCGCACGTCGCGAAAGTTGCGCCCATACGTGTGCCGCACCCGCGCCTCATCGCTCGCGTCGCAAAAGCTCGCCACCTCATCGGGTATCGCAAGCCGCGGCGCCGCAATCCGCACCGACTCAAGCGGCATCGGGTCGAGCAGCGCCGACGGCGCAAACCCAAGCGTCTGCGCGGCCATCTCGCCCATCGCCTTACGCTGCTCACGGTCTGGAAACTTATCCGCCCAACCCCAGCCCCAGTGGCTGCGCAGGCGATCACCCGTCGGTTGCCCTGTTTTCGTCGTCATGGTCGCCCTTCGTACCGCACTCGCACCCGCAATGACAGACTTTCGCCCCCAGCCACGGCCCCTTTTGCCCACCCCCTCGCCCGCTCAACCCTGCAAAATGCTTGACGCGCTGCGTGCGCTCGTTGCGTCAGTCACTTTACAACCCGCGTCGAGACGGCTACCTCTCTCGCGCCAAAATGCAGCATTTCTGGTGCAACGACGCCTCTCACCCATTGGTGAGGCGCGATGCACGGGGCCAGCGAAACGACACACGTCGGTCCCCTGCCACGGCAAAGGCGCCAAAAAACATGACGACGTACGAGACAACCGAGGTCAATCCATTTCTCAACGCGCAAGCTCAGTTCGACGACGCTGCGTCGATCTTGAAGCTCACGCCCAATCAGGTCGCCATGATCAAAGAGCCGCGCCGCTCGCTAGAGTGCCGACTCCCCGTCAAAATGGATAACGGACGCATCGAGCTCTTCACCGCCTTCCGCGTCCAGCACAACATCACCCGCGGCCCCGGCAAAGGCGGCATCCGCTTTCACCCCGACGTCACCCTCGAAGAAGTCAAAGCCCTCGCCACCTGGATGACCTTCAAGTGCTCCGTCGTCAACATCCCCTTCGGCGGTGCCAAAGGCGGCGTCGTCTGCGACCCCTCAAAAATGTCGCCCAGCGAACTTGAATCGCTCACCCGCCGCTACGTCGCCGACATGTACGACATGTTCGGCGTCGACAAAGACGTCCCCGCACCAGACGTCGGCACAGACAGCCGCATCATGGCCTGGTTCATGGATACCTACAGCATGCACACCTTTCAGCACTCGCCCGGCGTCGTCACCGGCAAACCGCTGCCCATCGGCGGCAGCGAAGGCCGCGACTCGGCAACCGGCATGGGCGTCGTCTACAACGTCAAAAAAGCGTGCGAGGTGCTAAAGCTTGACCTCACAAAATGCACCGTCGCCGTTCAGGGCTTCGGCAACGCAGGCGCATGGACAGCCGACCTCATGCAAAATCAGGAAGGCGCCACCGTCACCGCCATCAGCGACATCTCGGGCGCCTACGTCAACACAAAGGGCATCGACATCAACGCCGCCCGCGCCCACGTCGCTGAACACCGCACCCTCGCGGGCTTCGACAAAACCGGCCTCGCCTCAAAGCTCGACAACGCGATGGAACTGCTCGCGCTCGACGTCGATATTCTCGTCCCCGCCGCGCTTGAAAACCAGATTCGCAGCGACAACGTCTCAAGCGTACGCGCCAAGATTCTCGCCGAAGCCGCCAACGGCCCCTGCACCACGCGCGCCGCCCGCACCCTCTGGGCAAGCGGCGTCTTCGTCATCCCCGATATTCTCTGCAACGCTGGCGGCGTCACCGTCAGCTACCTTGAGTGGGTCCAAAACCGCATGGGCTATTACTGGACCCGCGAACACGTCAACGCCGACCTCAAACGCTTCATCGACAGCGCCTTCGACAACGTCTACGTCGAGTGCCGCAAGCACGGCGTCTCGATGCGTGTCGCCGCCTTCATCGTCGCCATCGACCGCCTCGTCAAAGCCAGCGAACTACGCGGACTCTACGCCTGATTGACCACGACCTGATTCGCCGCGAGCGCCGCACCCGGCTGCACACGCCCAGCCTCGGCATCGAGCACTTCGAGCAAACGCCTCGCAAGCGTGTCGATGCCATTGCGCGTGTGACTCGACGTCACCACAAACGATTTCGGATGCAGATCCAGCA
>CAZXXB010000041.1:4857-9121 GCA_964644185.1 uncultured Myxococcota bacterium | reverse complement strand
TCAGCACCGGCACGATCACCCGCCCCTGATGCTGCAACCACGCCACCAGCACCCGGTCGCGCTCGGTCGGCGGCCTGCGACTATCAAACAGACACACCACAGCCGCGAGGCGCTCACGACCCACGAGATACACTTCCGCCAACTTCTGAAACCGCGCCTTCGTCGCCATCGGCGCCGACGCATACCCGTAACCCGGCAAATCGATAAACCGATACCGCTCACCCAACTCAAAAAAATTGATCTCGCGCGTCCGCCCCGGCGTCGACGACACCTTCGCCAACCCACGCTGATTGCACAGCGAGTTCAACAGCGACGACTTGCCCACGTTCGACGCACCAGCAAACGCCAACTCCGGACGGTCATCCGCCGGAAACTGCTCGACCGCCACCGCCCCCAGCATGAACCGGGCACCATGAAACAAATTCAACGCTTCGGTCGTCACGGCGTACTCACCGGCGTGTAATCGCGCGGCGCTTTCTTCTTGTTCGCATCCCAGTGACGAATCGCTTCCATGCCCTTTTTGACATCGAACGACTTGAGTGAGGGCGAGTGTCCCGTGTGGCAAGACGCACACGTGCTTTCGTCGGCATCGCGCAGCCCCGCCGCCCGCGCAAGCTCATGGTCGCGCTTCACCGCGAGCTTCACATAGTGTTCGCCGCCGCCGTGGCAACTCTCGCAGCCGACCGGCTCGAACCCATCATCGACCGCAACCGCGTGGCACTTCAGGCACCGCGCATCATCGCGCTGCTCTGCCGTCAGCAAATCAAGCGACCGTACGTGCGGACCCGCCTGCCACGCCGTGTACGCCGCCGCGTGGCAACTCTGGCAGTTCTGCGAACCCACGTTCCCAAACATCGCCGACACCGCGTGATGGTTGCCCGCAACCGCAACAACACCCAGCGCCACCGACAACGCTGCAACGCGGGGCGCCGTGTTGCGCCCCAAACGTGCCAGCCTCGATGCCCCCTCAGGCTTCAACGACTCTGTTTGCTCTGAAGCCAAACCGCAACTCACTCAGGGCGCTGCAACGTGCAGGTCAGCCCCGTCTGCGGTACGCGATTCGCCTCGACCGTGCGCCGCTCGTCAAACGCCGCCTGCGGGTCAAAGTCGTCTGGCAACTGCCCCTCTTCATCCACGCCCGGCCAGCGGATATCACCCACATACCAGAGGTCGCCCAGCGCAAGCGGCGCCGGAAACCCGGGGCTGCTCGGCGATTCCGGCGGCAAGAACTCACCCTGCTGCGTGTCGTAGCTGCTGCGCACCTTCTCGCCGTTCAAAAACACACGCACGCGCGGCGATGCCGGGAAGATGCCACCGAAGTAGTGCACGTAGACGGGGTAAGTCCCCTCGCGCGGCTCAGGCAGACTCAACGTCTCGGGCCCCGTGTCGATATTGCACAGGTTGAGAATCGTGTTCTGGTCACGCTCAGACACAAGCGTTTCGTCTTGCGAATCATCGTTTTCTTCAAGCCCCGCCCCCTTGCGCGCCTGACGCAGAAGCTGATCGAGAAATCCCTGACAGTCGCGCGTCAACGAGTCATCGCAAATCTGCAAGAGTCCCTGATACCGGTCTACGTACTGCTGCAACTTCGTCCGCTCACTCGGCAGACACTCACGCAACTGGTGCGTCGCATCGATATCGAGAAACGGATCATCCGCGCACTCCTCGCGCCACGTCACAAAGTCTTCGTTCTGCCGCTCGGGCGACTTCGGCAACAGCGTCTCCGAGTCGATCACCGCCAGCAGGTTGCGGCAATAAAGTGGCCCCGGCTCGCCGCGCTCTTTGCCCCAGTCGGGCGACTTGTTGAACCCATACACATCGCAGGGGATGCTCCACGGCAGCGCCGTCGCCGGTTCTTCCGCCGCCGTCGTCGTCATGTGCAGGTCGAGGTCAACCTTCGGCGCCGACCAGAACAACTCGACGCGAATCTTCTGCGCCGGTTTCGCCGCAATGCGAAACTGCAACGGCTCGCACGCAAGACCCGCAGGGTCGGTCACCTGCAACGCCAGAAAGTAATCGCCCACGATGTCGATCTCAAACGTCGGCGTCGGCAACGTCGAAACGTTGTTGCCCTTTTCACCATCAAACCCCGCCGTCGAGCCCAGCGGCACGCCCCCCGGTGACGTCGCGGTCGGCGGCTCAAACGACCAGCGATACGCAAGCTGCTCGGGCGGCACACCTTCGGGGTCAACCGACGTCAGGCCCGACAGGCTCACGACAACCGGCACGCTCACGCGATAGACCGGCGGCGCACCGTTGTCGCAATACTTACGCGGACCACAGTCTTCACCCGGCTCGCACCCAGCAAGTTCGGTACACAGCGAGTTCGCGGGGCAATCGGCGTCGCTCTCGCACGAGAGCGCATCATCGGGCCCCCGGCGGGCTTTCGACACCTGCAAGATCGTCGCCTTCGGCACCGGACACCCCGACGGAGTACCCGTGCATGTCAACTTCACGCGCGTCTCAATGTACCGCTGCGGGTCGCGCTCGATCACGGTCAACTCGGCCCCGTCGGGGTCGGCGTTCGTCCCGTCAAGGTCGTTGTGGCGCAACACGAGGTCGGCCTCAAACAACCGCTGCTCCGTCGGGTTGCACTGCACCGAAATGTCGGCCTGGTTGTTGCCAAGCTCAGACACCGTGCCACCCAGCGTCACACTCGGCGACGAGATCAGCGAAAACACCGCCGCATCATCGCCCTGAATCTCGTACTCATAAATCTTGAAAATGCCGAGACCCTCGTTGCGCACCTTCATCGTCGCCGGACGTGGACTCTGCACGCCCACGTTGCCGATGTTGAACGTCGCATCAACAATCGGCTCGAACGTCCCTTCCGCCGACGGGTCGGCGCTCGCCGCAATCGTCAAAAACGACGCTTTGGGTGCCACGCCACGACCAATCAGGTCGACAATCAGCGCCTCGCCACGCTCACGCGGTGTCACCTTCAGCACCCCACCGAACGGCGTCTCGGTATCAGCCCCGCCACTCGGTGGGCGAAACGCGATCACCATGTCGGCGCTTTCACCAGCGCGAATTGGCTCGGTCGGCCACTGAAGCACCTCAAACGTCCCCTCGGCGTCTTCCGACTCGATCCCCGAGTTCTCGGTGTCGACTTCAAGCGCCGCACGAAGGCCCGTCGCGTTGCCAAGCGAAACCACCACGATGCGCCGCTGACCGGCGTTCACATAACCAAAATCGAGCCGTGCGTTCTCTTTGTCGCCGCCCGCCGCCGAGAGCGTGGGGGCCTGTTCAAAGCTCTCAAGCGGCTCGCCGCGACGGGTCTCGCCATCGAGCCCGGCAACCTCGGTTGCCGTCGTGAGTGTGGCGTCATTGCAGGTGCCGTCGTCAAAGCAGACGCACGAGCCCGGCGTATTTGCGTCGAGCAGCGCACAGCCCGGCAGCGGTACAGGGTCACCAGCGCCGATCTCGTCTGGGTCACACCCGCACGCCACCGCAAACAGCGCCAGCGACGACGCAGCGAGCATCGTCAACCCTCGGCGAAGAGGCGCACCAAATGACATACCTTGAGCCGATTGCAGCCGACCAAATCGAATTTTCACGACAGCGCCTCCGATGCACACGAGGGGCCACGAAGTGCGCACGCCCTCTCTGAAAGCCACCTCAACCGAAGTCTTCAATCGAAGTAACTTTCAGAAAATCACGCGCTTCGCAGCCGTAAGGCCCGGAATCCGGGAGCCAGAGCCCGAACAGTAGCGAACGATTGTCACAAAAGGCAAGCGCGATTGCGCGTCACACCGCGTCGAGACGCACCACCACAACCGTCACGTTGTCGTTGCCGCCCGCCATGTTCGCAGCCATGATCAACCGCCCCACGCACTCTTCGAGGTCATTCGTCGCGAGCGCAATCGCCAGAATCTGCGCGTCGTCAATCATGCCCGACAAACCGTCGCTGCAAATCACAAACACGTCGCCCGCGCGCACGTCGAGCGTCTGGTGGTCGATCTCGACCCCGTCTTTCATCCCCAACGCCCGAACAATCACGTTCTTGTGCGGAAAATTGTCGATCTCGGTCTGCGTCAGGTTTCGCGTCCGAATGTAATCGTTCAGCAACGAGTGGTCTTCGGTCCGCAGCTCAATCTGCTTGTCGCGTATCCGATACACACGCGAGTCGCCCACGTGCGCCACATACAGCCCTTCATCGGAAAAAAACGTCGCCGCCACCGTCGTGCCCATCCCGCGATTTTTCCCCTCGCGCGCCGCCGCCTCATAAATGCGCAGGTTCGCGAGCTTCACCGCCGTCACGAGC
>CAZXXB010000041.1:1846-4847 GCA_964644185.1 uncultured Myxococcota bacterium | reverse complement strand
GTTGAGCTGGTACGTCTTGTCTTTTTCGGCCTTGAACGGCCACGTCACCTCGTCATCCGCCGCCGTTGCCCGAAAAAAATTCGCAATCGTCTCGACCGCAAGCTGACTCGCCACCTCACCCGACGCGTGCCCCCCCATTCCATCCGCCACCAAGAAAAGCCGCTCTTCCGGCATCGTGAGCAGGCTGTCTTCGTTGTGCGTGCGGCGCATGCCGACGTGCGATTGCGAGGCGTAACTAAGCTTCATGGTAGCGCCCCGTTGCCTAGCCCCGCTTCGCGAGAGTGTCAATCGCCAAAGGCCGCAAGATACGGTTTCACGTCGAGTTTCCGCGCCGTGTTCTCAAGACTCATGTAACGGATCACCCCGAAAATCGGCCGCTCCGGTCCCCACGGACGGTCATACCGCCCCAGCGACCACATAATGCCCGTGTACGAGTTCGGGTCGCGACCATCGACCGCATACTTGTTGTTGAGATGAATCAGCGTCGCCAGCGCCTCACGCGGGCTCGCCGACCACTCAAGTATCTTCTTCGCCCAAACCATTCGCATGTAATTGTGCATCCGCCCCGTTCGCACCAGCTCATTCTGCGCCGCGTTCCACAGCCGGTCGTGCGTGCGCGCCTCCTCAAACTCGTCGAGCCCATACACCCACTCACGCGCATCACCCGCATGCGCGTCGAGCGTCGCCTGCGCCCACTCGGGCAGCGATTCAAACCGGTCGTAATCATCTTGCCGCAAGTGGCAAAAGTTGAACCCCACCTCACGCCACGTCAGCGCCTCATCCAGAAACCCCTCCGCCGACGCCCCCATCCCCCAAAAACCGTGCCGCGAACCATCGGGCTTCTCGCGCAGCCGCAACAGCGTAAACCCCTCAACCGCCGCCACCGCCCGCACAACCTCGTGAATGCTCACGTGCCCAAAATGAAGATACGGCGACAGCCCGCTCGTCGTGTCACCCGGCGTGTTCCGCTCGTCGGCATACGTCGCGATTCTCTTTCGCGCAAACTGATCGAGCCGCACGAGCCCCGCCCGCTCGCCACCCTCAACCCGCGCCTGCCCTACCCCATGGTCAATCGGCAGACTCGCCACGAGCGCCGCACCCCGACTCAACTCGGCTTCGGTCGCCATCGGCCACCGCTCGCGCACCTTCACATCGATCTCGATAGCCGCGGGCAACACACCGCTCTTCCGCGCAACGACAAGCGGCTCCACCTGCGGAAACGCTTGCAGATGCCCGCGCGCCACCTTCTGAAAAAACCGCCGAAAATCGTACGCACGCGCAAACAGCCGCCCCTCGCACGCCCGCATCGGCAGCACCCCGTTGCCATCGACCACCTCAAATGCCACCTCTACCTGCCGCGCCGCCGCCGCCGTCATCTTCGGCAACATGAAGCACGGATACTCATCCGCAACGACCGCCACCGCATCGCGCGCCAACGTCGCCAAAAGTCCCTTACCGTCACCCGGCTCGCGCTCAATGTACGGGTAATACGTCACCCCATGCCCCGCAAACCCCGCCGCGTTGTCGCGCATCCCCTCGATCGCAAACAGGTGCATCCGGTCGCTCGCCCACAAATACCCGCACCGCAACGCCTCGAGCACCACCAATGGACGCCCAAACTCACCGCAAAGCTCAAGCGCCCGCTGCAACGCAAAATTGCTGCGGCTGCGCCTCGCGCTCGTCATCCAGTAAACGACATACCGCCCATCGGGGTTGACTGCCCGCGCGTTCGCGCGCGTGATGCGCAGACTCGGCACCCGCGCCGCTGTTGGAAACACCGCACTTGAAGCAACCACGCTTGAAGCAACCACGCTCGAAGACATTGCGCTCGAAGGCACTGCGCTCGAAGACACCATCCGCTCACCGTTGCGTACCGTGACGCCCGTGGCTCCCCAGCCCCGGCCCGCCTTCTCGCCGCACCCAAACCCCACTGTCAAGGCACGAACTCGTGAAGGCAGCGACTCGTCACGCAAGCCCGCTCGCCTTCGGGTTCTTCGACGGCACCACCCACACCCCCCGCCAGTCGAGCGGAGGCGGCGCGTCGAGATACGCCTCGCACCGCGCCATCATCAGCGTCGCCACAGGGTCATCGGGCACGAGCGCAAGCACCTCGCGGTAAAACCCCATCGCGTTCTCGAAATCTCGCACCAGATAAAGCCGAAACGCCGCTTCACTGCGCCGCGCCACCTCGCGATGCATCTCGGCATCCGCCGCCGTCGCCGTACACAGCAACTCGTAAATCGCCACCGCCTCACGCTTGCCCGTCACCGCCACCACATCAACGATACGCGCCACGATGCTCGTCTTCGCCGCCTCAAACACCGGCTCGCTGATCAAAATCTGCGTCCCGTACACTTTGTTGAGTGGTTCAAGCCGCGCCGCAAGATTCACCACGTCACCCAGCGCCGTGTAATTCAACCTTGCCGGAGTCCCAATCGTCCCCACGACCGCATCACCCGTCGCAATCCCAAACCGCGTCGGCAACGCAAACCGCCGCACCCCCGCATCTTTGCTCGCCCGCATCGCCGCAATGCGATCGCGCGCATCGAGCGCAGCAAGACACGCCATCGCCTCGTGGTGCTCCACCGCCTCGGGCACGTTGTAGAGCGCCATCACCGCGTCACCGATGAACTTGTCAATCGTGCCCCTGCGCTGCGCGATGATCGCCGTCAACGTCTCAAAATACCCCGACAACGTCTCGGTCAACTCTTGCGGAGGCGTCGCCTCAGCCATCTGCGTGAACCCCGCCACATCTGAAAACGACACCGTCACCCGTTGCAGCGACGCATCGGGACGCGCCTCTTCACGCGCCTCAAGCAACGAGCGCACCACGTCACCCGGCACGAACCGGCTAAACGACCGCAAACCCGCCTTCAGGTTTTGCAACGCCGCCTCAATCTCGTCGATCTCGATGAAAAGCGACCGCCGTTGATTGCCGTCAACCACATACAGCTTGCTTGCGAGGTTCATCTCGTAAGCGACGCGATGCAGCGGAGAAGCG
>CAZXXB010000041.1:1571-1814 GCA_964644185.1 uncultured Myxococcota bacterium | reverse complement strand
AAACGCCATCACCACCGACAACAGCGTCAGCCCCACCGCGAGCGCCGCAGCACGCTGCGACTGCTGCCGCACGTCGCCCACAAAATCACTCTCCGGCGCGAGCACCCCCACCACCATCTCAATGCGCCGATCAACGATGAACCGCCGCAACGTACCAAGATAAGTCACCCCCGCCACATCAAACTGAAAGTGGCTCGACGCCACCGCCTCTTCGCGCGCCGCCTCGGCCACCCCCCCGCGCGC
>CAZXXB010000041.1:287-1548 GCA_964644185.1 uncultured Myxococcota bacterium | reverse complement strand
CGCAAACGCCTGCAACGGCGCGTCGCGCACATCACCCAGCGTCACGAGCGTACCCTGGTCGCGCTCACCCTGCCGCGCGACAAGCTCAATTCGCGGATGCGCAATCAGCCGCTCGCCGCTGCTCACGATAAACAGCGACCCCGACGGCGACACCTTAATCGTCCGCGCCAGCGCCGCCAGCGAGTTCAGGTTGAAATCAACCGTAAACACCCCGCGCAGCTCACCATCGTCAATGTCGGGCTCCGCCGCCGTGATGCCGGGCAACCCCTCTTCGTAAAACACATACGGCGCCGTCCAGATGCGCCCCCGCTTCGCCACCGCCTCTTTGAAGAACGGACGCACCCGCGCGTCGTAGCCATTGTCTTCCTCTGACCGCAAAAGCGTCAGCCTTCCGTCGGGCTCGACCCGATGCTCGCTCATCGGGCTACCCTTCGCCGTCACCCGGCTGCGATTCAGCACGATCTCATCTTTGCCCCGCCGCGTGACCCCAAAAAAACTCCCATCGGCGTAGCTGTAACTCACCCAGCTAAAGTGCTCGCCCGACCGCAAAATCGCGCTCATCGTCCGCGCAAGAGACCGCGCCACCGCTTCGTCATCGAGCGCCCCCGCAAGCGTCTCTTTCGGTATCGACTGCAACACCGCGAGCGTCGCCGTCGCCTGTGAGATGTGCACGTCGGTCCCCTCGACCGCATTCTCGGCCGCATCGGCAAACAACCGCTCGGTCTGACCACCAATCAACGCGAACACGCTCGCAAACGTCGCGTACACCGCGAACCCCGATGCGACGAGCACGAACGCAGGCACCACCGTGAGCAGCGTAAAGCGAAAGCTGATGCGCACGAGAATCTCCAAAGAAAGGGGGGGAAAGCGGATTGCGACAAATCGCAACGCAGCTTCAAGGCAGCCCCCCGCGCGGCTTCAACCAGCTGCCGCGTCAAAAGGGCCACTTCGCGCAACGCGCAAGCACCGCAACGTCTCTTGGTAGCATCGTGCGCGGGGTGCTTGCAAAGCAATTCGCGTGGCGGTGAAATAGCCCAATGTACGTCAATGGAAACCGCATCCGCACCCCCGTCGTCGTCGTCAGTGGCACCACCCCCGCAACGCGCCGCGCCGCCATCGAGCATGAGCTGCGGCGGCGACCCGAGGGTGCCGTCTGGGGCGTGCTCACCGGCACGGCCGTCTTGCCCATCGATGCGTTGCGCATCGCCCCTCGCGACGGCGTGCTCGTCCGTGAGGTCGCGGGCGCCTGCGCATGCTGCAT
>CAZXXB010000041.1:0-277 GCA_964644185.1 uncultured Myxococcota bacterium | reverse complement strand
GGGCTCGCTCGTGCTACAAACTGCCCTCGTTGAGATGCTGCGGCGACATCACCCCGACCGCGTGTTGATTGAGGCCGACGCGGCGCACGACCGCGCTGCGCTCGTTGCAATGATTGAGGCGGCCCCGCTCTGCGATGCGGTCGCCATGACCGATCTTGTGGAGGCGTAAAAAATGACCGTCTTGCATCATCTCGCGCTCGGGGCACGCGACCCCGAACACGTCAGCAAATTCTACCGCGATGTGCTCGGCTTGCCCGAACTCACCCGCCAGTTCGAC
>CAZXXB010000040.1:9491-19475 GCA_964644185.1 uncultured Myxococcota bacterium | reverse complement strand
TGGGGACCGATGCGCCGCCGAAGTCGAAGCGCGTGCCGTCTTCGATGAAGATGGCGTAGATTTCGAAGGCGGCCATGCCGGTCGCTTCGTCGATCATGCCGGTGATGTAGCGGCCCACCACGACGACATCTTCGTTGAGGGGAACGTCGTCGTAGCTGCCGGTGTCTGAGGCGGTGAGAATCAGCTCGCCGGTGCCATCATCGAACTTGAACTTCTGGCCGTCGATGCGTTCTGTGAGCTGACCCTCAAGAGCGGCGAGGTAGCCTTCGCCCGATTCATCGGCGGCGAGTTCGAGGGCTTCGGGGTCACCTTCAAGCAGCTCGGCGACATCGACGGTCTTTGCACCGACGTAGGCCTCTTCGGCCTGTGCCTTCGCGTCGGCGAGGGCGTCGTTGAGAAGATCGCAGCTCGTCGCCATGAGCGCGAGCGTGGTGCCGAGCACAACGCCAGATGCCCAGCTAAAGCCTGCGCCGCCTGCAAACAGAATACGCTTTTGAACCATGACCAGTCTCCTTGCTGTCGCGGAAGCCCGCGAATGTGTGCCCCGTTGATTTTGTCGTGGCTTGCGAAGCTGTGTGGTCTGCGTGTTGCCCCGACGATGCGAACTTATCGGAATGGGCGGTGGCGCGACACCCTGTGAGTCAGTTTACGTGTTCACCAGAATACAGTTCACCAGAATGCGGCGGGGGTGGGTCAAAGGGCGGGTGGCAGCCATTGCGAGACGAGGGTGTTGACGATGGCTTGTGCCGCGACTTCGTGGCCTTCGGCGCGCAGGTGTCCCTCGGGGGTGTAGAGGCGGTCACGTCCGGCGCGGGGGTCTTCGGCGTTGCGGGCGCGCACGTGCAGGTCGATGGCTTCGTCGAGATCGACGAGCAGCGATTGGGTCGAGAGGGCGACTTCGCGCAGATCTTGTCCGTACGCGGGGCCGTTGATTGCGCGGTTGAAGCTGCGGGTGGCGGGGATGAGAAAGACGACGCGGGCGTTGGCGTTGTGGGCTATGGCGACGATGCGGCGCAGGTTGATGAGGCGGTCGTGCTGGGGCACGCGGTGTTTGCCGTCGGGGGGGACGTCGGCGTTGTGCTCGTAGGTTGAGGCGGCGCGGGCGCGCAGCCACATGGCGAGGGCAGAGCCGTCGAGCAGTGGCAAGAGGGGGCCGAGTCGCTGGCGCAGGGTTGTGACGTCGCGGTCGGTGTTGCCGAAGCCGAAGCCGAAGATGGCGCGGCGCATGGTGGACTGGACGATGTTTCCGCGTGGGGTGGGGGTTTGCTGGTCGCTCATGAGGTAGTGGACGAGGACGAGGTCGGGGGCGAGCGAGGTGATGTGGGTGTCGAGAAAGGTGGCGCCCTGAAATGAGGTGCTGGTGCCGAGTCCGGCGTTGAGGGGTTCGACGAGGCGGGTTTTGACGTGGGGTTGTAGGAGGGCGGCTGTGCGGGCGGTGAAGGTTTCGGTTTCGGCGACGGTGGCACCGAAGGCGCCGGATTCTCCGAGGGTGAGCAGTCGCAGTGTGTTGGGCGGTTTTGGGGTTGCGACGTCGGGGCCGCGCAAGCCCAGGCGGTTGATGCGAATCATGTTGCCGTAGGGGTCGGTGGTGGTGGTGTTGGGGCGGTGCCAGTAGATGAGGTCGCGGTGGGGCGTAGACATGGCGAGCCACGAGGTGACGCGCTCGTTTGCGGGGTCTGCGGCGAGTGCGCGCGCGGCCTGCCACTCGGCGGCGAAGGCGAGGCCGATGAGTGCAATGAAGGCGAGCAGTGTGGTGATGGCGATGCGTCTCTTCATCGCGAGGGTGGTCTCAACGTGGGGTGTCTCAACGTGTGGTGTGGTGTGGTGTTGTTACTCAAATTGCCATCCGACGCCGAACGAGATGTCGACGAGAAGTGGGCTGAGTTGAAAGGTATCGCCGGTTGATTCGATGCGAAACTTTGGAGGGAGGAATCCGGCGCCGACGAGGAGGCCGGAGGTGAGAAAGAGGTTGCTGTAGATGAAGGTTGCGATCTCGAATTCAGCGAAGAGGCCGGGGTTGACGTAGAACGAGCGTGCTTCGCCGCCTGAGGGGGTGGTGGCGGTGGCGTCGAGGAAATCGACGAGCACACCTGCGCCGGCGCGGCACTCGATGAGTTTGCAGTCGAAGCGGTATCCACCGCCGACGGTCGCGGCGCCGCGGCGGACGTGGAGGGTCGAGCCTTCGGGGGCGTCGGCGGTGTCGAGGGGGATGCTCTCTGGGCTGACGCGGCCTGAGAGCGTGAGGTATCCGCCGCCGTCGAAGTCGAAGTGGAGGGCGAGCATGGGGCCGGCGCGCCAGCGGGCGTCGATGGGGTAGCCGGTGACGATGCCGCGTAGTGAGAGGCGGATGCGGGGTGGCACGGGTTCAGGTTGCGAGATGGCGGCGGGGGTGACGGGGCCTTCGCGCACGGTGAGAGAGGTGGGTGAGGCGCCCTCGTCGAGGGTGGGTTTTGGCGGTGCGGTTGGCACGGGGCGGCGGTAGTCGCGCGGGAGGATGGGGTCGCCCTCGGCGAGGCGGTCTTTGCGCAGCACGCTGCGCAGCCACTCGATGACGACGGGTGCGGTGGCGTCGAGATCGTTGCGTGTGCGGGCGACGAATGAGCGGGCGGTGGCGACTTCGGTTGCGCATTGAAAGACGCCGAGTTGCGCGACGTAGGGGTCTATGTCTCCGCCGCTGACGGTGAGCACTGCGACGGCGTCGTCGGGGGTTGAGCAGCGGGGTTGAAGATCGGCGGGTGTGGCGACGAGGCGCGCGATGACCTCGGGTGCGGGTTCGCGATCGATGCGCACGTTGAAGCCGGGTGCGGCGGTGAGGCGGGCGGCGAGGGCGGCTTCGGCTGGGTTGGGGGCGGTGTATTCGACGAGGGTTAGCGGCTGCGCGGTTGTTGTGCGGGGTGTGTTTGCGGTTGTGCTGGATGTTGCGTCGGTCGCGGAGGCAAGGCTCGGTGGCAGCGTTGCGACGGCGATGAAGAGGGCGATGCCGGCAGCGAACGGGTGAGCGAGGCGGGGCGGGTGTGTGCCGCCTTGCGGGTGGTGTGGTCGTGGGTTGCTGCGGGTATGCGTCACGACAACACCCCGTCGGCGGCATGGGTCACGGCGTTGCAGTGCCGCTCGCGGGTAGAAGTTCGGCACCGCGAATCAGCGCCGAGATGGCGTGCTGCACGTAGTCGTTGCGAATCTCGTAGTGGCCGAGTCGGCGGCGGAAGCCTCCGAGGCCGAGTTCGGGTTTGGGGAAGACGTAGGTGTCGTGTTCGTTGAACTGGTTGTAGATGAGAAACCTGAGTCCGTGGCGCATGCCCTCTTCGATGCGGGGGTCGGGTTTGCCTTCGTTGCGGGCGACGACGACGGCAGAGATGAGCCCTTCGAGGTTGGTGGAGGCGGGTGTGGTGCGTGGGTTGAAGAGCACCGAGGGGGCGTAGCCGCCGATCATGTAGGGTTGTTCGGTCTGGCCCGGGAACATCTGGGTGTCGGTGTAGGTGTGGGCGACCATTTTTGCGTAGCTCGTGTGTTGGGGTTTGGTTTTGATTTTTGCGAACTCTTCGATAGCCATGCAGATCCACGAGTCGCTGATGGGGAAGAACTCGCGCATGAAGTAGAGGTTGTCGGGGCCGGTGAGAAAGTCGATGCCCTTTTCGGCGACGGTGCGCCACGTTTCGTTTTCGGGTTCGAGCTGGGCGAGAATTGAGAGGCCGTAGAGTGACTCGCCGTTGTAGTAGATGACGCGTCCGGGCAGTTCTTTGCCGGTGTTGCGGTCGTAGTAGTGGATGAAGTCGCCGTTGGGTTTTTGCAGGGAGACGATGTAGTTGGCGAGGTCGCGGCTGGCCTCGACGATGCGTGGGTCGTCTATGCCGATGCGGCGAGCGTAGGCGAGCGCGGCGAGGGCGAGTCCGGCGCTGCCGGTTTTGGCCATGCGGGTTTTGGCGGCGACGAAGACTTTGCCGTTGGCGCCTTTGGCGGTGTTGAGGTTTGCGAGGATGAACTCGGTGCCTTTGAGGGCGGCTTCTTTGTAGCGGGGGTCTCCGGTTTTTTCGGCCATGAGAAACATGGAGTAGGTGGTGCCGCCGTGGCGTGGGTAGTTGTAGCCCTTCATCTCTGTTGCGTCGCGTTCGGGCAGGTAGATGTAGGTGAAACGTCCATCGGGGTGGAGGTGGCGGACGAGCCACTCGGCACCGGCTTTTGCGGCGGCGATGGCTGACTCGCGGGTGACTTCGGGTACGGGTGTGCGCATGCCACTGAGACGTAGTGCGTAGCGGGGCGCGGTGGCAGTGGGTGTGGCTGATGTGGGTGTGGGTTCGTCGATGAAGCTGTCGAGTTTGACGCGGTAGAGCGGCGTGACGCCGTCTTTGATGTCGTCGGCGTCGGCGTGTGACTCGCGGGCGAGCAGTGCGATGAGTTTGGGCAGGTTGGCGGCGAAGTCGAAGCCCTGACCGGGGACGAGTTTGTGTCCGGAAAAGAAGACTCCGGCGCGGATGATTGGGTCGGGGGGGTTGTCGGTGATGGTGCCATCAAGTTCGATGGCGGCGCCGTCGTCGGCGGCGACGAACGAGGTGGCGCGGTGCAGGTCGGTGAGGGCCGAGACGGGTACGCGGGCGCGGACGAAATCGAGTCGCACGCGAAGGTTTGCGCGATCTTCGGGGGTGAGGCGAGTGAGGCGCGGGTTTGCCCTGAGGGTTGTGGCGAGGGCGGTCGCCTGGGCCGCGAGCGAGTCGCCTTCGGCGCGTTCGAAGGCGATGCGTTTGCCGCCTGTGTAGATGGCGGCGAGGGTGGCGAGTGGCGTGGCCTCGCCGGTGACGGGCTGCGCTGTCGCGGGGCGCTCAAGGGCGACGAGCAGGTGGCTCATCACGGCGCTTGCGGCGTCGTCGGTGATGGGGGTGACGGGCTCGAACGCGACGCGTGCGTGTGTGGCGCTGCGCAGTGCGAGCGAGGCGACGAACATGGCGGCGAAGATGCCGCAGACAAGAGCGATGATTTTTGAGGTACGCATGGCTACGGCGCACACCTAGCAGACCCTTTGCGCGTGTGCCATCGGGGCGGGGAAAGGGTAGTCGAACCGGTGGGCGAGGAAGTGGTGGCGCGGGTGTGGTGGGAGAGGTTGATCGGGTTCAGGTTAGCTCAAGCTAGATGAGGCGCGGGTCGCGTTGCAGGTCGCTGAGTATGTTGCGGAGACGCTCGCTGAGGGTGACCGAAAAGGCACGGTAGATTTTTGCGGCGAGCGTGTCTGAGGCGTGGACGACGTGCTGGAATGGCTCGCGGGCGATGCGGAGCGCGGTGACTTGCGTGATGGCGACGACGCGGGCGGTGGTGACTTTGTGCTCGATGAGGGCCATTTCGCCGAAGTGTTCTCCGCTGCCGAGGCGGGCGATGGGCATGAAGTTGCCGCGCATGTCGCGGCGCAACACATCGACCTCGCCTTCGAGCACGATGAAGAGGGCTTCGCCTGCTTGTCCCTGCTCTAGAATGAGCTTTCCGGGGGCGAAGGTGACACGGTCTGAGATGGCGTGAATCTGTCGTAGCTCGCGCAGTGAGAGTTCGGCGAGCAGCGGCATGGCGCTGAGGTGTTCGATGCCTTCGAGCTTTCCGACGAGTCCACCTCTGTCTGAGCGGGGGCGCGGGGCGACGAGAATCTGGGCTTCGTATTCGATGGCTTCGATTTCATGGACGGCGACTTCGTCGACGGCGATTGCGGTGTCGCTTGTTGGCGCTGGCTGGTTTACGAGGGTGCGGGTTTCGGGTCGCAGCGAGGTACCGGCGCGCAACACCTGCTCGACCTCACGCAAGAGGTCGCGCGCGCTCGTGAGTGTGGGCTGGGCTGCGAGCACGGCCATGAGTGCGTTGCGGGCCTCTGGGTAACGTGCGTCGGCGAAGAGCAGTCGCGCCATGGCCTCGTAGGCGGGTGCGGTCTCGACATCGACGGGGCGCGTGGCGAGCGCGCCTTCCGGTCGGGCGATTGCGAGGGGGGCTTGCTGGTCGCGGTGAAGAATCTCGGCGATGAGGGTGCAGGCTGAGAGGTAGTTGGGGTCTTCGGCGCTGACGTTTTGCAGGTGGCTGATGGCGCCGGCGAAGTCGCCGAGTTCGAATTTGAGGCGTCCGGTCTCGAAGATGTCGCCGCGGCGTTCGTGGGCGTCTGCGAGGCCCTGTTTGTCGTCGATGAAGGCGTAGACTTCGATGGCGCGCGCGGTGTCTCCGGCGCGGAGAAACATGGCGGCGGCGGTGGGCATCTCACCGGCTTTTGCGAACATCTCGCCTGCGTTGGCGTAGTCTCCGCAGCGTTCGTAGAGTTTTGCGGCGGCGAGGTGTTCTTCGAGGTCTTCGCAGCAGCGGGCGGCTTTTTCGTAGTCGCGTGCGGCGGCGTAGACTTTTGCGAGGCGGCGCATCAGCTCGTTGTTGCGGTCGTTGCGGGCCTTGACGGCGTTGAGCAGCGGGTAGCCGAGGTCTTCCTGACTGCTGGTGTAGATGGCGGCGGCGGTTTTGAGTTGTCCCTGCGCGAGAAGATCGACGAGTCGCTCGACGAACTTTTCAGCCGATTCGACACCGGGCAGGACGGCTCGGGTGAGTGATGACGCGTGTGATGACGCGTGTGATGAACTAGACATGCGCCGATACCCCAAAGGCGACGTGGCGAAGCGACGTGCTCGCGACGACACCGATGGCGCGGGGTTGACCCCTGACCTTCCGCGCGGATGAAGAAGTTGCGGGGAGATTGAAACACAAATCGTGGCGGCTGCAAACGGTTGAGCGTTTTGGTGATGTGGGGTTGTGGGGTTGCGTGGGGGGGGGCGAGGGGGTGAACGAGCCCTGAATGGCGGGGCCAGTTGCTTGCTTGCGTACGCGGCGGGTTGTAGTAACAAGTTCAATCGCTGCCAACTTGCTTCGGGGCTGGGTCTGCCCTGCGAGGTGCAGCCGTGCATGTGGCGTCCGCGTCGGGCGTGCCGTGCAAGAGGGGTCGTTTCGAGCGACAATGAGCCTGCTCACTCCGCCGCAGCAGTTTGGCAAGTACTCGCTGATCGAGAAAATCGGTCAGGGCGGCATGGCCGAGATTTTTAAGGCGAAGGCGTATGGATCGCAGGGCTTCGAGAAGGTTCTGGTGGTCAAGCGCATTCTGCCGAACCTGATGAAAGACACGCACTTCGTCGACATGTTCGTCAACGAGGCGAAGCTGACGGTGTCGTTGTCGCACAACAACATCATTCAGATTTACGAGCTTGATGAGGCGGACGGTCAGTTTTACATCGCGATGGAGTTTATCCACGGTCAGGACATGTTTAATGTCGTGGATCGTGGGTATCGGCGTCGGGTTCCGCTGCCGGAAGATTTGGCGATTCATTGCGTGATCGAGACGTTGAAGGGGCTTGAGTACGCGCATCGGGCGAAGGGGCCCGACGGGTCGCCGTTGTCGCTCGTGCACCGCGACATTTCTCCGACGAATATTTTCATGAGTTACGAAGGCGACGTGAAGCTCGCCGACTTTGGGATTGCGAAGGCGCGGATGTCGCGTCAGGAGACGAAGGCGAACTCGATCAAGGGTACGCTGGGTTATATGTCGCCTGAGCAGGTGATGGGCAAAGAGCTTGACCGGCGCAGTGATCTGTTTGCGACGGGCATCATTCTGTATGAGCTGGTGACGGGTGCGAAGCCGTTTTCGGGCAAGGGCGACCTCGATATTTTGCTGAAGATTCGCGACGCGCAGTTTCCGGCTCCGTCGAAGGTGAAGCCCGATATTTCGCCGCAGCTTGAGCGGATTATCATGCGGGCGATGACGCGTAATGCGGATGGTCGGTATCAGGAGGCGGGCGAATTTTACGATGATCTCGCCGACTACCTTTTTACGGCGGGGATGCGGACGTCGCAGCGCAAGCTTGCGACGTACATGAAGAACCTGTTTGCCGACGAGCTTGCCGAAGAAGAGGCGAAGATGCGGGCGGCGAGTGGGATGTTGCAGCAGGTGGGTGCGAAGCGGGTTGATGGGCCGTCGCCGATCACGCGCGAAGACGCGGTGTCGCAGGCGGGTGTTTCGGCGCCACCGGCACCGCCTCCGCCGAATGCGATGTTTTATCTGCGGCGTGGCAAGGGGACGACGGAGGGGCCGCTGCGTGCGACGGAAGTGCTTCAACTGGTGCGGGACAAGCGGATTGCGCTCGATGAAGAGGTATCGCTTGATGGTGAGCGGTGGCGGGCGATTCAGAATTTTCCGTTTCCGCCGCGCATTCTGCGGTCGCTGAAAGAGCTTGCGGGAGAGCGCGGGGTGCCGGTGCCGGAGGTTTCGAATCCATCGGCGCGAGTACCGGTGAGGGCACCCGCGGAAGATGTGGCGAAGGCGTCACCGATTGTGATTGAGCAGCCGACGCCGACGAACGTGACGAACGACCCACCGCCGCGGCGGGATGCGGCGGTTTCGGGTGGTGGAGCGGGTGCTGCTGCGCCGACGCCGGCGCGCGGGTTGATTATTCCGCTGAAGGTGTCGACGCCGAAGCCGCGGTACGCGGGTGTGTTTAGCGAAGTGACGCCGGTGCGGCTGTTTTATCGGTTTGCGGCGGCGCGCGAGACTGGGCGGTTGCAGGTGTCGCGGGCGCATATCGTGAAGCAGGTGTATTTGCGCGACGGGTTGCCCGAGTACGTCGATTCGAACGTGCAGAGCGAGCGGCTGGGCGACTTTTTGATGAAGAACGCGGCGATCAGCAAAGACCAGCTCGATGAGGCGCTGCGGGTGCTCGACCAGCATGGTGGGCGCATCGGCGATGCGCTGCGGCACCTGAAGGCGATACCGGCGCATGAGTTGTATCGGTTGCTGGGTATTCAGGTGAAGACGAAGTTGCTCGACGTGTTTGGCTGGAAGGATGGGTTTTATGCGTTCTTTCAGGGTGAGACGACGAGCAGCGAGGTGATTCCGCTCGGTATTGGTTCGTTCGCGATTCTTGCGGAGGGGGTGCGTGAGTCGCTCGACCGTTATGCGCTTGCGCCGTACTTCAAAGACCGGATGACGTTGCCGCTGGTGCCGTTGCCGAACACGGCGCTTGATGTTGATTCGTTGAAGCTGTTGCCGGGCGAGAGTGCGATTTGGCGTCGCATCGACGGGCGGGCGACGATGAATGATCTGGTGTCGCTTGCTGGTGAAGATGAGGCGCAGGCGGATGTGATTTTCCGTACGATTTACCTTCTCGCCGAGACTGAGCTTGTGGGGTTGGGTGGGTAAAATTCGGGTGAACGTCACGCGGATGTTGCTGGTGTGGGGCGGTGGTGGCGAAATCGAGTTCACGGGCGCTTGACAAGCAGGTAGGCGTGCCTATCTTCGTGGCACGGTCATGGCTGCGGCGCTGCGCGCGTCGTCGCAATGTACATCTCTCCCACCCCAACACCCGCAGAGGGTAATAAGGTAATTTCCATGCTGACTGTCGGACAAAAGTTTCCTGCGTTTTCGGCCCGCGCCTGTGTTGGCACCGGCAAAGACGATTTCACCACGGTGACGGACAAGACCTACGAGGGCAAGTGGGCCGTGTTCATGTTCTACCCGAAAGATTTCACGTTCATTTGCCCGACGGAGATCGCCGAGTTCGGTCGCCGCTACAAAGAGTTCAAAGACCGCGATTGCGAAGTGTTTGGTGGCAGCACCGACAACGAGTACTCGCACCTTGCGTGGCGTCGGGCGCACGAAGACCTGCGCGACCTTCCGTATCCGCTGCTGGCGGCGCAGAAGCTCGCGGGCGACCTGGGTATTTTGACGAATGATGACGAGCGCGTGTGCCTGCGTGCGACGTTCATCGTTGATCCGCACGGGACGATTCAGTGGAGCGAGGCGAACGCGCTGAGCGTGGGTCGTAACGTGAACGAGGCGCTGCGCGTGCTTGACGCGCTTCAGAGCGACGAGCTTTGCCCGTGCAACTGGAGCAAGGGCGACCCGTACCTCGACCTCGCGAAGATCGCGAAGTAACGACGTCGTCGTGCGCGTGTGAGCGGGGGAGCTTCATGCCATGGGCGTGAGGTTTCCCG
>CAZXXB010000040.1:2084-9481 GCA_964644185.1 uncultured Myxococcota bacterium | reverse complement strand
ATTGTGGGTGTGGTGCGCCGAGAGGCGCCGCGCCCGTTGACGGCAGCGCGACCTGCGATGGCAGGTTGGCGTGCTGAGAAGGTACCACGATGCAGAAGCTCGAAACGTTGCGTGAACGACTGCCCGATTATGCCCGCGACCTGAAGCTCAACGTCACGGCGGTGTTGGGCGAGGGGACGCTGAATAAGGCGCAGATTTGGGGCACGGCGCTTGCGTGCGCGTATTACCTGCGTGACCGCGAGTTTGAAGAAGCGATACTCGATGCGGCGCAGTCTTCGGGTGTCGATGCGACGGTGATCGAAGACGGCAAAGCGGCGGCGGGGTTGCTGGCGATGAACACGGTGCTTTATCGGTTTCGCCACCTGATCGGCAAAGAGAGCTACGCGGAGCGTCCGGCGCGGTTGCGGATGCAGCGGATCGTGAAACCGGCGACGAACAAGACCGACTTCGAGTTGTTTTCGCTTGGTGTCGCGGCGCTCGCGGGGTGTGAGATGTGCCTGAAGGCACATGAGCGTGCGGTGCTCGAGGGTGGGCTTGGCGAAGAGCACGTGAACGAGGCGATTCGCATCGCGAGTGCGTTTTATGGGTTCGTGGTGGCGCTTGAGACGACGCGGGTGTGATGAGGCGGCGCGGGGCGTTGGGGCTCGGGGCTTCGAGAGCAGGGCTCAGGGCTCGGGGTTCGGGTTTCGGGGTTCAGAGCTTCCAGAGCAGGGCGAGGTCGAGCTCGATGGCGTCGAAGGGCGCGGCGCGCGCTTTGTCGCTCTCTTCGTAGCCGTCGTGAAACTGGTAGGCGTCGCCGACGAGGTGGAAGACTTCGAGCGTGCGCGCGTCGGGGTCGACGAGCCAGTACCAGGTGATTTGTTGCTGCGCGTAGACGCGCATTTTTTTGACGCGGTCGCGGCGGGCTGATTCGGGCGAGATGATCTCGCAGACCCAGTCGGGGGCGATGGTGATGTAGGGGGTGCGCGGAAACTCGGGCACGCGTTCGCGCCGCCAGCCGGAGATGTCGGGGACGAGGATCGTCGTGCCGAGATGCAGTTCGATTTCGGGCAGGATGATCCAGCCGCCGGGGCCACCTTTGCCGCGGTGAAACGGCCCGTGTAGCTCGCTGCCAAGCTCGTATGAAAAGGCGATGTGGGGTGAGGCCGGTCGTGGCTGCGCGTGCAGCTCACCGTCGATGATCTCGCCGGTCATGTGTTCGGGTAAGCCGAGAATGTCGGCGTAGGTCGCCGGTTGCGGAACGGGTTGGGGCGCCGGTGTGTCGGTCGCGAGTGCGTGTGAGCCGTGGTCTGCAACCATGATGGGGTGAGTGTGCCGGTGTTGCGCCGCGCCCGCAAGCGGGATTTTTTGCGCGAGGAAGAGACGAGGCAACGCGGGTGTGAGGTTTCGCCTGGCTCAGGGCTCGGGGTTTAGAGCTTCCAGAGCAGGGCGAGGTCGAGCTCGATGGCGTCGAAGGGTGCGGCGCGCGCTTTGTCGCTCTCTTCGTAGCCGTCGTGAAACTGGTAGGCGTCGCCGACGAGGTGGAAGACTTCGAGCGTGCGCGCGTCGGGGTCGACGAGCCAGTACCAGGTGATTTGTTGCTGCGCGTAGACGCGCATTTTTTTGACGCGGTCGCGGCGGGCTGATTCGGGCGAGATGATCTCGCAGACCCAGTCGGGGGCGATGGTGATGTAGGGGGTGCGCGGAAACTCGGGCACGCGTTCGCGCCGCCAGCCGGAGATGTCGGGGACGAGGATCGTCGTGCCGAGATGCAGTTCGATTTCGGGCAGGATGATCCAGCCGCCGGGGCCACCTTTGCCGCGGTGAAACGGCCCGTGTAGCTCGCTGCCAAGCTCGTATGAAAAGGCGATGTGGGGTGAGGCCGGTCGTGGCTGCGCGTGCAGCTCACCGTCGATGATCTCGCCGGTCATGTGTTCGGGTAAGCCGAGAATGTCGGCGTAGGTCGCCGGTTGCGGAACGGGTTGGGGCGCCGGTGTGTCGGTCGCGAGTGCGTGTGAGCCGTGGTCTGCAACCATGATGGGGTGAGTGTGCCGGTGTTGCGCCGCGCCCGCAAGCGGGATTTTTTGCGATGTAGAGACGAGGCGAGGCGACTATCGCGGTACGACGGTGAGTCGGGGTGTTGCGATGTCGTCGGGGCGCTCTTCGCCTGTGATGCTCGCGCCACCGCGCGCGACGTTCCAGCGGTGTGGAATGTGCAAGACGCCGTAGTCGCGGTAGTCGGTTGCGACACGGAAGGTGAAGGCGCGCTTGGCGTAGTTGAAGCAGACGCCGCCCGACTCGTCGTAGATGCCGACTTCGATGTGGTAGGTTCCGTTGAGCAGCGGCAGTCGCGGGTAGTGTAGCTCGACGGTGACGGGGCCGAGGTAGTCGCCGAATGCGGCGCGGTCGTATTGGGTGTTGGGGCCGTAGACCATGACGCCGTCGGCACGGATGATGGCGGCACCCATGACGGGGTTTTCGGTGAGTTTCAAAAAATCGAGCGCGTAGCGGATGGTGACGGGCTTGTCGTGGCTCGTGATGACGTCGGTTTGCTTGCCATCGACGAGCATCTCGACGGGCCCCATCCAGACCCTGAGGTTGCGCGAGCGTGCGTCGTCGACGCTCATGGCGCTGCTGTCGTAGCCGGCGGGGTGGTGGTTGCTGTCGTCTTCGGCGAGCGTGGCGTCGCGGTAGGCGGTGCAGACCTCATTGGCGGGGCCGAGCATGCGGATGCGTCCCTTTTCGAGCCACATGACGCGCTCACAGGTCTCGCGAATGAGGTGCAGGTCGTGCGAGGCGAAGACGAGCGTTTTGCGGTCTTTGATGAATTGGGCGATGCGCTCGTTGCACTTGACGATAAAGGGCATGTCGCCGACGCCGATCACTTCGTCGAGCAGGAGAATGTCGAAGGGTACGCAGACGGCGACGGCGAAGCCGAGTCGCATCATCATGCCCGCCGAGTAGGTGCGCATGGGTTGGTCGGTCTTTTCGCGCAGGTCGGCGAAGGCGACGATTTCAGCCGAGGCGGCTTCGGCTTCGGCGCGGGTTAGCCCGCGCGCGATGCAACTGAGCATGACGTTTTCGCGGCCGGTGAACTCGGGGTCGAAGCCAGCGCCGAGGTGAATGAGGCTGCTGGTTCTGCCGTTGACGGTGAGCGAGCCGCGCGTGAGTGAGGTGTGGCCCGCGAGGACGCGCAGGAGGGTTGTTTTGCCAGAGCCGTTGAGGCCGATGATGCCGAGCGTTCCACCGCGGGGAAGTGAGAAGTCGATGCCTGTGAGTGATTCGGCAAACGCGGCTTCGGCACGACGCCGCACGAGGCGGTCGTAGAGCACCTCGATGTGCGAGCGGGTGGGCATGTACGACTTTGCGCCGCCTGCCATCTCGATCGCGTAGGGGTTTTTTGTCGGGTCGATCAACGTGGTTCTCTCTCTCGCGTTGCGCGTTGCGCTCACGCAAGGTCGGGCAGACGTTTTTCGTGCGAGACAAACACGGCGGCGCCAATCGCGAGCCATGCAATCGAGAGCGCGAGCACGGTCGCAAGTGACTCGAACGGAACATGGCCGCGCAGCGTGGTCTCGCGGTAGATGTCGGCGAGGTGCGCGATGGGGTTGATGACGAGCAGGAAGTTTAGCTCTTCGGGGTAGGCGCTCGACGGGTAGAAAATCGGCGTGAGAAACATCCAGACCATGAGGCCGTTGCGGACGATGTGCTCGATGTCGCGCCACGCGACGTTAAGGGCGCTGATGAACATGGTGAGGCCGAGGGTGAGCATGAATTGAATGAGGACGATGAGGGGGAGCAAGAGCTGCGAGGCCATGAATCCGGGGCCGGCGGTGACGACGAGGGCCATGAAGAGGCCAAAGGCGAAGAGGCCGTTGATCTGGTTTACGACGACGAGTTGCACCGGCAGCATCCATGCGGGGAAGTTGTCGGTGCGCAGGAGGTCACGCGATTCGCTGAAGAGGGTGACGGCGCGCGAGAGGCTGTCTTGCAGGGTGAACCAGGGTAGCGCGCCGCAGACGAGATAGAGGGCGAAGTCGAAGGGGCCGACGCCGCTGTGAAACTCGACTTTGAGAAACGTGGCGAAGACGAGCGAGAAGATGCTGACGAGGAGAAGTGGCGAGAGGATGTTCCACCATGCGCCGAGGCGGGTGCCGGCGTAGCGTTTGCGCAAGCCGAAGCGGGTGAGGGCGATGAGCAGATCGACACGTTGAGCGACGCGGGCGCGGGGGCGCTCGGTGCGGGTGACGATGGCGCCTGTGACGGGTCGCGTGGGGCCTGTGCCCGATGGATGACCCGTGTCGATGTGGCTTTGGGGGCTCATTTCGACTGCAATCATACCGGAAGTTGCCTGCCGCGCCACGTGACGGGGCGCACGTGCAAAACTTTTCGACACACAAGTGACTTGTTACGCGGGTGGGTTGTCGTGCCGTGCGGGTGGTGTGCGAGCGGTGCGCGGGTGCGGGCGACTCAGGGGGTGGGGTCGCCTTCGCGCAGCTTCCAGACGGTGCCGTGGGGGGCTTGTGCTTCGGGCGCGGGCTCGCGGGTGTAGTAGTAGAGGGCGAACGAGCGGCGTGCGCGTCCGACGGGGCAGGTGAGCGGGTCGGGGTGGCCGTGAAAGCTGGTGCTTGAGGTCGAGAAGATGGCGAGTCGGTTGAAGAGCGGTGCGATGCGTTGTTCGCAGCGGCTCATCGTGGCGTTCCAGAGTTCGAGGTGGCCGCCGTATTCGGGTAGCCAGTCGCGGTTGAGGTAGAGCAGCACGTTGAGTCGGCGGTGCAGGTGGTGGTGGTAGTGGACGTTGAAGTCGGCGTGAATTTTGAGGTAGCCGCCGCGCTCGATTTGGTGGAATCCGGCGCCGTGAAGCCATGGGTCGGGCAAGAGGCCGCGAATGCCGGTGAGTGTTTCGAGAAAGCGCAGCATCGTCTCGCTCGACATTGCGGAGACGAGTGATCTCGCGACGGGGCCGAAGATGGCGCGGCCCTGGGCTTCGAGTTTGCGTTCCATCGGTGCCGCGTAACGCTTCCAGGCAGTGGAGTTTGGGTCGGGGTACTCGGCGATGAGGGCGTCGAGCACGTCGTCTGGGAAGAGTCGATCGATGACGGTGTGGGGGAAGGGTTGTGCGGCGAGGTAGTCGGCGTTGCGTGCGTTGGCGAGGGCGATGAGAGCTTGCTCGTTGGCGAGAAAGGCGTCGAGTCGCGACTGGGCCCACACGCCGCGTGCGGGGGCGGTGAGGGGGTAGAGCGCGGGGGCGATAAGTCCCGTGGTGGCGCGGGTGGCGAGGGCGGTGGCGCGGGCTTTGAGGGTGTCGCGAACGAGGTTCATTTCGCGCCTCTTGTGGTTTTGGTGTCGGTGGTGGTGGTTGTGCCGCCGTGTTGCGGTGCGGGTGCGGCGTTGTCGTCGGGTTTTGTCTTTGCGGCCTTGCGGGGCTTGTCGATGGTCTGCGTGACCCGTTTTGGAATCATCGTGGCGAACTCGGCGAGGTGATCGCGCAGTTGGGCCGCTTCGTCTTCGTTGATGCCGTAGATGGCGACGCGTGACGAGCCGCAGATGACGTTGTCGCGAATCTTCCACTCGCCGGCGCGGACCCACGATTTGGGCACGCCGCCGAAGCGTTGGAACCATTTGTCGTAGACGAAGGCGACGCGCATTTTCTGTTTGCGGGCGATCTTTTCGATTTGCTTGACGTTGTAGTTTTTTGCGAGGCGCAGGCGGGCGACTTCAATCGAGCCGAGCCCCCAGAGGTCGAGCAATCTGATGTCGCTGAAAAACGAGGGCGCGCCGATGTCGTTGAGGCCGACGACGTCGTCGTTGTACCACTTTGCGATGAAGCGCGCGGTTTGAATCTGCTGCTCGTAGATGTTGTTGGTCGCCTGCACGACGCGTGCGTCGATGGCGCTCTGGCGGTCGACGAGCGAGCGGGTTGGGGTGATGCAGGCGATGATGAGCAGCGGCGTGGCGACGAAGAGTGCGGCGATGGCCGAGCTTGCGATGGCGTTGGCGCGGGCGACGAGTTCGGCTCCGGTCAGGGTGGGTGACGCAGGTTGTGGGGCGATGAGTGAGCGCGCGGTGAGTGAGATGGCGAGCAGCACAGACACGCACATCATCGCGATGAGGTAGGCTTCGTAGCGGTAGAGCCATCCGAAGCGGGCGAACATGGCATGGACCCAGATCATCGCGAGCGAGAAGAGGGCGAAGAGGGGTTCGACGGCAAAGAGTTTGCGGCGCATCGCGAGCGATGCGAGGGCGGCGAGGGCGGTCGCCCAGATGATGGGGGCGAGGTAGGCGACGCGGTCGAGTGCGTTCGTGCCGTCTTGCCAGCCGCGGGTGAGGCGCGCGACGAGGCCCGCTCCGCGTCCGCCGCCCTTCAGGGCGACCGAGTTGGGTAAGAACATCGAGCCTTCGCTGATGGCGTAGAGGCCGAAGAGGACGATGGGTGCGCAGGCGAGAAGTGCGTAGAGAAGGGAAAATCTGAAGCGGCGGCGCAAGAGGGCGGCGAAGGCGATGAAGGCGGTGAGGGCGAGGGTCTCGTAGCGTGCGAGGGTGACGAGCGGGGCGAAGAGGAGCGCGAGGGGGGCGAGTCGTTTGCGCTCGTGAGGGTTGTCGGCTTCGAGATAGCGCGCGCCGTAGAACATCGCCCCGATGACCGTTGCGATGTGGAAGGTGTGTTCGAGCCCTGTAAAGACGGTGAGCGGTAGCGGTACCACGCGCACGAAGAGCCATGTGGCGACAAGCGAGAGCAGCGTGCCGAGCCATGTGGGTGTGCCGTGGCGCACGGTGCGGTCGGTGATGAAGAGCGTGAGTGCGACGAAGGCGAGGTTGAGCGCGAGTGGGGCCCACTCGTTGACGCCAGCGACGAGGTAGGTGAGGGCGAGCAGCATGGGCCACGCGAGTGACGAGGCGGCGGATGAGAACTCGTGGGCGGCGACACCCCAGACTCCGTGCGAGGCGAGGTTTTTGGCAATCGCCATGTGAATGTAGGCGTCGTCGAGGGCGTAGATAAAGCGCCCGTCATTTTTGGCGAGCGAGGCGTTGTAGAGGGGCACGAAGACGGCGGCGAAGATGGCGAGTGCGGCGAAAAAGGCGGCGTCGCGCGTGATGCGCTCGGCGAGCGACATGCGCTTTGGCAAGGGGTGCGGGTCTTTTGCGTTCGTAGTCATCGCGGCGGGGTTGTGACGCGTTGCCCATGTGGCGTCAAGCGCCCGGCAGAGCCGGGGGGCAGGGCGCGCGGGCCTGCGTGCATTGCGCTGCAAAATGAATTGCCAAAATGTCACAGCGGCGGGGGTCTTTTGGGGGGGCGCTGCCAAATTGTCGAACCGGGCTCTGGGGGTGTGTGGAATCGTCGCGGCGGGGCGTCGAATTGCGGCACAAACTGTTGAGTTATCGCGTGTGTTCGGCCGCGATGTGCGGCGGATGTGGCT
>CAZXXB010000040.1:0-2061 GCA_964644185.1 uncultured Myxococcota bacterium | reverse complement strand
CGTGTCACCTTGTCGGGCCCGCGTGCAGCATGACGCGGGCGAGAGAAGCCGAAGCAGATGTTGTTTGTTGCCCGCCACCTCAAGATTGCCGACGCCGTGATGGTCGTGGTGCTCGTGCTCGCGGGCGTGCATAGCGTGTTGACGGTGATCGACGCGACGGCGCTCGATGCGGAGGTTGCAGCGTCGCTTGTGGCGATTGATGCGCCGACGGTCGGTGCCGAGCTTGATGCGTATGGTAGTTCGGCTGCGGCGGTGACCGACGCGACACTCGCGGCGTCGAACGAGCGCGCGCGGCTTGCGAAGATGCAGGCGATGGATGCGGTGAATCCATTTGGTACACCGGTTGCGCCGGTGGTTGCTGACGACCCTTCGCGTCCGGCGGTGGGTGCTCCGCCAAGTGATGAGGAGATTGAGGCGGCGCTCGCCGCGGGGCCTGATGCCGCTACCGGTGATGGGTCGCAGGGTGGCGCGCGGGCGAGGGGCGCCTCGTCACGCGGGGGCTGCAACACCGAGGGTGCGGGGCTACGGCTTGCGGGGGTGATTTTTTCGGAAGACGAGTCGTCGCGGATGGCGACGCTGCGTGTGGCGAAAAGCGGTGAGGCGCTGACCGCGCATGCAGGCGCGCGACTTTTCGCACGTGACCTTGCTCAACCCGTCTCGGTGCGTCGCATCGAGCGTGACCGTGTTCAACTGCAAACGAGCGCCGGGCCTTTGTGCCTTTTGCTCGATAACGGAACCCCCGCGAGCGTGGCGACCCGACGCTGAAGCCGTTGCGGCACAGCGAGTTCGAAGACCCGACGTGAGAGCACCGTAGAAGAGAAGAGAGAGCCGATGCGAGAGAACGCACGAGAGACCGAAGCGAAGACCGCACGAGAAATTGCCTGCGCACGGCACGCCGAGTGGGTGCGGTTGACGGCGCGGGTTGCGCTGGCCGTGATGGCAACGGGGCATGTGCCGGCCGTGGCGCTGGCGCAAGATGCTCCGCCGCCGCCCGAGATGCGGGCGATCAATCGGCTTCAGCAGCGGCAGGCGGTGCTTGAGCGTGCGGGGAGCGAGGTTTCTGGTGAGCCGACGAGCGCGCCGGCGCAGCCGATTCAGTCGGGGCGTCCGGCGCCGACGCGGCTTGGCAATGTGAAGCCGGGCGATGAAAAGCCGGCCGAGGTTGACCCGAATAAGCCGGTGGTGGTGCGAGGCAATCGCGGTGGGGTGGCGGGGCGCAAGGGCGAGGTTGAGGCGGCGCGCGCGGGGTCGCAGCTCACGGTGACGTTCAAGAATGCTGAACTGACCGACGTGATTCAGACGATCAGCGACCGGTTGAAGATCAATTTCATTCTTCCAGAGTCGCTGCGCAAAGCGAAGGTGACGATTCTCTCGCCCGAGCCTGTGACCGACGCCGAGTTGTGGGAGGCGTTTTTGTCGGTGTTGCGCGTGTCGAAGCTGACGCTCGTCAAGACGGGCGCGTTCTACAAGATCGACAACATGCGCGACACCCACAGCGAGCCGATACCGCTTTTGATTGGCAGCGATGCGCCGATGGGCAACGACGACCAGCTCGTGACGTGGATTTTTCGGCTGCAGCACGTCGATGCGCAGACGATTTTGCCGACGGTGAAGGCGCTGAGTTCGAAAGACGGCAACGTCATCAACTACAACCCGACCAACACGCTGATCGTGATCGACACGGGTGCGAACATCATCAAGCTGCGGAAGATACTTGAGCAGCTTGATCAGCCTGGGGGCACCGACGAGCTTTACATCATCGACATTCGTTATGCCCCCGCGCAGGAAATCGCCGACAAGCTGACCGAGATTTTTAACATTCAGAAGCAGGGTACGCAGGCGAAGGCGCAAAAGGGCCGCGCCGCCGCACCTCCACCGCCGGATGGAGGCGGAGCTCCGGCGGGTGAAGAGGGCGAGGTGAGCGTGTCGAAGGTGATCGCCGACGAGCGCACGAACAAGGTGATTTTGATTACCGACGAGCGCAGTCTGCAGCGGGTGTTGTCGCTCGTCGCGAAGCTTGACGTTCCGATACCGGGCGATGGGGTGAGTGGGGTGCGCTAC
>CAZXXB010000039.1:16560-19518 GCA_964644185.1 uncultured Myxococcota bacterium | reverse complement strand
TACGTCCGAGAAGCGCCGACACTTCCGAACCGGCTTGCGTGAAGCGGAAGATGTTGTCGACGAAGAGCAGCACGTCTTGCCCCTTCTCGTCGCGGAAATACTCGGCGATGGTGAGCGCCGAGAGCGCCACACGCGCACGGGCACCTGGCGGCTCGTTCATCTGACCGAACACCAGCGACACCTTGCTCTTCGACGAATCGACCGTCGGCAGACCGTTCTCGAACTTGATGTGGCCGTGCTCGTCTTTTTCAGCGGCGATCACGCCCGCTTCCATCATTTCTTTCCAGAGGTCGTTGCCCTCGCGGGTACGCTCTCCGACGCCGGCGAACACCGAGTAACCGCCGTGCTTCATACCGACGTTGTTGATCAGCTCTTGAATGAGAACCGTCTTACCGACGCCCGCGCCACCGAAGAGGCCGATCTTTCCACCGCGCGTGTACGGCGCCAGAAGGTCGATGACCTTGATGCCCGTCTCGAACATCTGCGCCGACGTCTCTTGATCTTCAAACGCCGGTGCCGCGCGGTGAATCGGCATGTAGCTAGCTGCGGGCACGTCGCCGAGAAGGTCAACGGGGTTGCCGATGACGTTCAGAATGCGCCCCAGCACACCCTCACCCACCGGCATCATGATCGGCTTGCCGGTGTTCGACACTTCCTGACCGCGACGCAGACCGTCGGTCGAATCCATCGCGATGCACCGCACGGTGTTCTCACCGAGATGCTGCGCGACTTCGAGCGTCAGGTTCCACTCGCGGTCGTCAATCGCCTTGTTGGTCGCGCGCAGCGCCGTGTAGATGTCGGGCAGGTTGCCGGGCGGAAACGCAACGTCGACGGCGGGGCCGATAACCTGGAGAACTTTTCCGTTGGTGGTGCTCATCTCGTTCCTCAAATGGGGCGCACTGTTTCGCACCCCTTGACGCCATGGCCGGTTGATTCCGCGCGGATTTCTCTCTCGTCAACGCTACTCTTTGATCGACTCCGCGCCGCTGATGATTTCCATGAGTTCTTTTGTAATCGATGCCTGACGCGCACGGTTGTAGAGCAGCTTCAGGTCGCTCAACATGTCGCGCGCGTTGTTCGTCGCGTTTTCCATCGCGGTCATGCGCGCCCCGTGCTCCGATGCCGACGACTCGAGCAGCGCGCGAAACACGACCGTGCGCACATAAAGCGGAATCAACTGCTCAAGCAGCGCCTCACGCCCCGGCTCGTAAATCGGCTCGATCCCGTAGTCGCTCGCCTCGCCATCCTCGCCCTTCGGCTTGTGGCTCATATCGGGGATGATCGGCAAAAGCTGCACAATCGCCGGACGCTGCGACACCGCCGACACGAACTCGTTGTAGAGCAACAGCACGCGGTCGCTCTTGCCTTCGAGGTAATCGTTGACCAGCGCATCGGCAATCGTGCGCGACGCGGCGAACTTCGCCCCGTCGGCAATGCCCGTGTACTCATGCTCAAACTGAAAATTGCGCTTGAACGCATCGCGCGATTTGCGACCCACGACCGAAAGCTGAAACTTGTCGTGACGGTCGCTGTTCTCGATCATGTAGCGCTCAGTGAGGCGAATGATCGACGAGTTGAACGAACCACACAGACCACGGTCGCTGCTGAACGAGACGAGCTGCACGTTGCGCACCGTCTCGACCGGCTTCAACAGCGGATGCGCGTCGGGCCCCAACTCAGCGGCGAGCGTGCTCACCGTCCCCGAAACCGCCTTCGCGTAAGGGCGCGCCTTCTCGACGGCTTCCTGCGCACGACGCAGCTTCACCGCGGCGACCATCTTCATCGCCTTCGTGATCTGCTGCGTGCTCTGCACCGACGTGATGCGTCTGCGTATGTCGCGTAGCGTGGCCATCGTCTGCCTGCTTTTGCCGCCATGCGGCTGCGGTTGCCCGTACCGTTATTTGCCCTGCTTCGCCGCGAACTCTGCCGAGAACTCGTCGAGCGCCGCGTCGAGCTTGGCGCGGATGTCATTGCCGAGGTCTTTCGTCTCGGCGATGCCACGCAGAATCTCGGGGTAGCGATTCTTCAAAAACGCCAGCATGCCACCCGTGTAGGCGCGAACCTTGTCGACCGCCACTTCGCGCAGCCAGTTCTTGCCCTCTTTGTTCTTCTGCGTGCCCGCATAAATCATCACAACCTGCTCTTCGACCGCGTACGGCGCGAACTGCGGCTGCTTCAAAATCTCCATCAGGCGCTCGCCACGCGCGAGCTGCTCTTGCGTCGCCTTGTCGAGGTCGCTGCCGAAGCGGGCAAACGCCGCAAGCTCACGATACTGCGCAAGCTCGATACGCAGCGAACCCGCGACCTTCTTCATCGCCTTGATCTGCGCCGAACCACCGACGCGCGACACCGAGATACCCACGTTCACCGCGGGCCGCTGACCCGAGTAAAACAGGTCCGCCTCAAGAAAGATCTGCCCGTCGGTAATCGAGATCACGTTGGTCGGAATATACGCCGACACGTCGCCAGCCTGCGTCTCAATCACCGGAAACGCCGTCAGCGAACCCGCGCCTTCACGATCCGAAAGCTTCGCCGCGCGCTCGAGCAGACGGCTGTGGAGATAAAACACGTCGCCGGGGTACGCTTCACGTCCGGGCGGACGACGCAGCAAGAGCGAAAGCTGGCGATACGCCACCGCCTGCTTCGAAAGGTCGTCGTAGAAAATGACCGCGTGCTGCCCGTTGTCGCGAAACCACTCGCCAATCGTCACGCCGGTGTACGGCGCGAGAAACTGCAGCGGCGCTGGCTCAGACGCGCTCGACGCCACGATGATCGTGTGGTCGAGCGCATCATACCGACGCAGAATCTCAACCACCTGCGCCACCGTCGATTGCTTCTGACCAATCGCGACGTAGATGCACTTCACGCCCGTCGTCTTCTGGCTGATGATCGTGTCGAGAATCAGCGCCGTCTTGCCCGTCTGACGGTCGCCGATGATCAGCTCGCGCTGCCCGCGAC
>CAZXXB010000039.1:15325-16531 GCA_964644185.1 uncultured Myxococcota bacterium | reverse complement strand
CGACCGACCGGAATCATCGAGTCAATCGCGACGATGCCCGTCTGCACCGGCTCATGCACCGACTGGCGCTGCACGATACCCGGCGCCTTGATCTCAATCTGACGGCGCTCGTTTGTACCGAGCGGACCCTTGCCGTCGATCGGCTGTCCAAGCGCGTTGAGCACGCGGCCACAAAGCTGCGCCCCAACCTCGACGTCGGCGATACGCTGCGTGCGCTTCACGCTGTCGCCTTCGCGAATCGTCGTGTAATCGCCCATGACCGCGACACCGACGTTATCGGCTTCGAGGTTGAGCACGAGGCCCGTCGCGCCGTTGGCGAACTCGACAAGCTCGCCCGCCATGACGTTTTCGAGCCCGTAAATGCGCGCGATACCGTCGGCAGCCGACAGCACCGTGCCCACTTCGCTCACTTCGACACGGCTCTCGTAGTCGGTGATCTGCTCTTTGATGATTTTCGAGATGTCTTCGGCGCGAAGCTGCATGTTGTTCGTCTGCCTCTTGTCGTTACCGGCCGTCTCTTGTCGTTTCGGCTCTGTCGTTTAGGCTCTGTCGTTCAGGACCGTGTTACCTGCCGGCGCTGATACCGTCTCTTGTGACCGTCGAAACCTGCCAAACCTCAATCTCAAACCTGCCAGACGCTCGTCGCGCTACACCGCGCGAAACCGCGCCCGCAGCCGCTCGATGTGGCCGCGCACCGTGCCGTCAAACACGAGCGACCCCACCTTCACGCGCACACCGCCGAGCAATGCCGGGTCAACCGACATCGTAAACTCGACCGTCTTGCCCAGATTCGCCCGCACCGCCTCGCGCAGCGACGCCACATCGGCATCGCTCAACGAAACCGCCGAGTGCAGCTCGCCCGCCACGCGCCCCTCCGACTCGGCCACGAGCCGACTCACATCGGCCGCAATCGCGTGCAGCGCTTCGAGGTGCCCGTTGCGCGCCAGCAGCACCACAAGCGCCAGCGTCTCGCCGGGCATCTCGAGCTTCACCGAAAGCGACTTCAACAACGTCACCCGCTCAGACGTCGCAAACGCCGGATGCGTAAACACCGCGTGAAGCTCCGCCGACGATGCAGAAAGCTCGGCAAGCGCCTCAAGCGACGCCAACATCGCCGAAAGCTTTCCGGTCGACTGCCCCGCGTCGAAGAACGCTTTCGCGTAGCGTTGAATCAGCGCCTGACGCACCATGTCGCTCTCTACCCCT
>CAZXXB010000039.1:12127-15307 GCA_964644185.1 uncultured Myxococcota bacterium | reverse complement strand
CTCAGCGGCCCTTCTGCGTGGCGATTTGCTCGGCGCTCACCAATACGAGGCGGCGCCGGTCATCGTCGTTCAGTTGCTTTGTCAGGGTCTCTTCGGCGAGCTTCAGCGACAGCGCGCTGGCCTCGGCGGTGAGTTCTTTGCGCGCTGCCGCGAGCTGCTGACCGATGCTGAACTCGGCGTCGCGCATCATGCGGGCCGCAGCGTTGCGCGCCTCCTCAAGCGCATGCTCGCGCTCGTTCGCCGCTTCTTTTTGAATCAGCGACTCGATACCCGCGATCTCTTTGTCGAGCAAAGCGAGACGCGCATTCGCCGCTTCGAGTTTCGCCTGCGCCGCGGCGTGCGCCTTTTCGGCGGCGGCAATCGCGTCGATCAGGTTCTGGCGACGCAGCGCAAGGCTGTCGCTCAGCGGCTTTTTGCCGAACTTGACCAGGATAAACAGCAGAATCGCAAGGTTGACCGTGAAAAACGCCAGGTCAACGACCGGATTGCTGTGATGCTCGCCTCCGTCGCCACCACCCGAGGCCAGCGCAACGGCGGGCAGCACCGCAACCGCCGCCAACGCCGCAACCCTCAGAAGTTTTGCTGTCATATCGATGACTCGCATCAGGTGCCCTAATCGCCTTACCAGCGCTTCGCGTGCATCACGCCGCTTTACGACCCAGCAGTTTTGAGGCGATGTCATTGGCCATCGCCGCCGCATTCGCACCCAGTTGTTCACGCGCGGCCACCGTCTCGGCATCGAGCTGAGAGAGTCCCGCACGAAGTTTGTGTTCGGCATCGGCCCGCGCCTGCGAAAGCAGCGCATCGCGCTCTTGCTGCCACTTCGCCCGACCGGCATCACGCGCGGCAAGCGCCGCATCGCGCGCCGCACGAATGCGCTTCTCGGCCTCGGCCACCTTATTCTGTGCTTCGTCGAGAAGCTGCGCCGGCGAGTGGGTCGCGCCACCCTTGAGTTTGAGCGCGCGCGCCTCGTACACCTTGAGGTACGGGTCGAAGAGCAGCGCCTTCAATACAATCGTCAGCACGGCGACGATGCCAAGCTGATAAAAGACGACGCCGTTTGTCAGATCGCCGATGAGATCCATTGCGACCCTCGGTGCGGGGTGATCCCTTGCCGCCACTCGGACGAAGGGGGTTCGAAGCGGGCGCGCGTATAGCCGCGCAATGGTTGCCTGTCAACACCTTGACCACCACCTCCCCACCCCCCCCCCCCCCCGACCCCGGCCCCCGCTCGGGAGCCCCCGCCCCCCCCCCACCCCGGCCCTACCGGCACACCCGGTCGAGACCCTGCGCCTGCCACGCACTCAGAAACTCGTCACCAAACGCTCGATGCCCCGCGTCATTCACGTGGTGCCAATCCTCCGGCGTGTTCGCAAACCGAAGCTCCACCCCCTTCACCCGCTCGAACCCCTTCGTCAAATCAACAAACGGAACCCGCCGCTCCGACGCCCACGTTTTCAGCCGCTCGAGCCGCGCCAATACATCGCGGCAGTAATTCGGGTCACGCATGTTGGCAAACTCACCCCGGTCGCACTCGGCCTGCCGCTCCGGATACGCAAATGGAATCCCCGGGACATTCACAACGACAAACGCCTTGCCGCGTTTCGTCACCCGCTCGTGCCACCCGTCGAGCAACCGATAAAACGTCGTCGCAAGGTGCGCCTCAAGCTGCTCCGGACTCAGCGAATGAAACACCCGCGAGCTCCGCTCACGACAGCTTCGCGACCGCAAAAACAGATACCCCCGCGATGTCCGACTCAACAGCTCATCAACCGCAGCCGGTATCAGCGGCGGACTCCAGAGTTCACCCTCATGCCGCGGACAAAGGTCGAGCACGCTGCCGTCGCGCATCTCATAGTTCATGTTCCCCAGCCAGCGGTCGTTATCGTAGTAGCCATAAACCACCGCATGGTGCGAAAGCCGCGCCTCAAAATGCTCTAACCATGGAGAAATCTGGCCGAGATTGTAACCGCTCACCGCAAGGTTCACGACCTCGATCTTCGGCACATCGCCCGTGCGTTCGTTGGCGTGTTTCTCAAACCAGTACGGCCACAAAAGCCGCCAGTTCTGCACGTTGAGCCCCATCGTCGTGCTGTCGCCCGCGACCAGCAACCGACACGCCCCCGCCTCCTCGCTCGCCCGTATCGGACCTCGAAAACGCTCGTCATTGATGCCGAGGTGCGCGTCGGGCAAAAACTCGTAAATCAGCCCCCTGCGCGACGAAACCTCGACCCACCCGTTGCGATACACCCCAAACCGCACGAAAAGCTCAAACGCGATGAGCACGACAAGACACAGCGCCACGCTCAACACCCCGAGCGCCGCGCGAAACAAAACCTCGCGTCGTGCCATCGCACGCCCACGGGCGCGAGACCCTTCACCCCCCGGCAACTGCGCGTCGTTCACGGTTCTTAGCCCTCACATCGCCCTGCCCATACCACACGACCCCCCTTGACATCGAACGGATTTGCCCTATCTTGCGCCCTCTTTGCGGGCCCACGGGGCCACGCGGCCAGTGGCAAGACGCAGCGCGAGATACGGCGTGTGCCGCACCGGCAGGTTAATGAGGTTACTATGAAAGCTGGCATCCACCCGACCTACACCCTCGCCCACGTCGAATGCGCGTGCGGCAACGTCATCGAAACCCGCTCGACGAAGGGCAGCTACAAGGTCGATATCTGCTCGAACTGCCACCCCTTCTACACCGGCAAGCAAAAACTCGTTGACGCCGCCGGACGCGTTGAGCGCTTCAAGAGCCGTTACGCCAACGTGAGCGCCCAGACCATGAGCCGCAAGCAGGCCAAGGCCGAGCGCAGCAAGACGACGCCCGCAAAGGCGTAACGTCGCCCCGCCTGGGCGCGACGTCGCACGCAGCGACCCGCGCCCTCGCAGCAATTTCTACCCAAACGCTCCTACCGAAACGCGGTTCAACCCATGAGCGGTGACGCAGGCCCCCTCACAAGCTGTTTGCCCGTCGGCGGGCAGGCCGTCATTGAGGGCGTGATGATGCGCTCACCGCGCTCGTTCGCCGTCGCCGTGCGCAAAGCCGACGGCAACATCGTCGTGCGCGAGCAGCAATGGGTCTCCCTGTGGGAAAAGCTTCCGCTGCTCAAAAAACCGTTTCTGCGCGGCTCGGTCGTCTTGATCGAATCGCTCTGGAACGGCATGAGCGCCCTCGCC
>CAZXXB010000039.1:10585-12069 GCA_964644185.1 uncultured Myxococcota bacterium | reverse complement strand
CCTCTGCTGCCGATCCATCGCAGGCGGGCACGCCAGAGACAGGCGCGTCAGCGGGCGGCATGACCTCGCTGCAAATCACCCTCACGATGGCGCTCTCGTTCGTGCTCGCGATGGGCCTCTTCGTCGGGTTGCCCCACGCCCTCACATGGGGCATCGGCTGGCTCAGCGGCACCGCGCTCGATGTCGATAGCTTTGCGTTTCACGCCATCGACGGCGTCATCAAGCTCATCATCCTCACCGGATACATGTGGCTCATCTCGCTCATGCCCGATATCCAGCGCGTCTTCATGTACCACGGCGCAGAGCACAAGAGCATTCACGCCTACGAGCTTGGCTTGCCGCTCTCGGTCGAAAACGCGCGCGCCCAGACCCGCATTCATCCCCGTTGCGGAACCTCATTTCTCGTCATCGTCATGCTCACGAGCATGCTCTTCTTCGCGCTGGCGTTTCCGTTCGTGCCAAAGCTGTTCGAGGGCACGTTCGCAAATCAGCTCGCCAACGTGGCGATGAAGATCGCCTTCATGTTCCCGGTTGCGGGGTTGAGCTACGAGCTTCAGCGCCTCACCGCGCGCCACATGAACAACCCGCTCGTGCGTGCGATTTCGCAGCCCGGCATGTGGCTTCAACGCATCACGACGCGCGAGCCCGACGACACGCAGCTTGAGGTGGCGCTTGCCGCGTTGCGCGTGACGTTGTGGAGAGAAGAAGAGGCGCAGCGCAGCACGGCCCGCATCGAGAGCCGCGAAGGCGCAATGCAAATCGTCGCCGGACTCACCGACCTCGAAGCCCGCCTCGCCGGGTGACTACATTTCCGGTGCCGGAAACTGAACCCTCTAGCTGCGCAGCCAACGTTGAAAGTCAACCAGTAGATGAAGCTTTTCGGCTAGTTCACTTGCCGAGTTTTCTGTCCACCGCTGGTCTTCGCGCAACCATCGGCTCAACTCCGCGAAATGGACCGGTCGCCGCGTTGCCGTAAGCGCCTTCGCCAGGGCGAATACGCTGCGATCATCGACTTGGCCCCTCGTGTGTTCTGCACAGATCGCCTTCATCCATCGCACGGCCGTGGGCCCCATTTGATCTTCTAGGCGATAGTCTTCGTGCGAAACTTTCACTTTGAGCCTTGACTTTCGTGCCAATGGCTTAAGAAATTGTGCAACAAGCAGGTCTACGCTGCGGTTGTATTCATCAATTGTCAGCGACGTTTGTTTGTCGGCATGTAGGACATTGGCAAGGCTCAGCTCGCAGTCATCGGCGCGAACTAGGAAGTATTTCACGGGTGGGTGTCGACTCTTGGATTTGATCACCCGATAGTCTGGCAGCGTGTGATCCGTCGCGTTCTCCGTCCAGTCTCCGTCCCCCTGAACCGCCTCTGTGATGTGTTTCGAAACATCAAATCCGCGAATCCGCACTGTCTTACGAATTTTCATTGAGGTTTGTTTCCGTTGACTCGTACAGCGCAATCGCCTCTTTGATGTTGGCGAGTG
>CAZXXB010000039.1:0-10453 GCA_964644185.1 uncultured Myxococcota bacterium | reverse complement strand
ACCGTTGACGCTAGCGACCCTCGCAGCCACACGCAAGCAGAACACACACACGCCGGACTCACCGACCTCGAAGCCCGCCTCGCCGGGTGATCGCGCGCCCCTCATTCTGACTGTCCCTGTCGAAAACCTTTGACGCCGCCCCACTTCGGTGGTGTGATTCACCCCGTTGCCATCGGTTTGTTACCGACGAGCGTTCGTGGCTCGTTTCGCCCGTTCGCGTTCGATGACCATCTTTCGGTTCATGCAGGGGTCGCATGTCCGTACGTGTCTCGCCAGTTGCCCGCATCGCCTCACTCATCTGCGCACTCTCATGCGCCGACTTCATCGCCTGCACCTTCGCCACCGAAAACGGCGACACCGCCGACGCCAGCGGCGACACGAGCCGTGACCCCGGCAACGACGCCAGCAACACCAGCGCCGCCACACCCGACGACAACAACAACAACGCCACACGCGATGACGACGACTTCGACGGTGGCGGCAACGACGACGCCACACGCGACGACGACGACTTCGATGGCGGCGGCGACGACGACGACAACAACAACAACAACGACGACGACAACAACAACGACGACGACGACGACAACGCCTCCGACACCGACGACGACGACGACAAGCCCTGCCCCACCTGGTACTGCCAGCCCGAAGAGTTCGGCCCCCCCTGCGGCGACGATGGATGCGGCGGCTCATGCGGCACCTGCGGCGACCGCCAGCAGTGCATCTACGGCGTCTGCCAATCGGTCGGATGCACGCGCGACGCCCACTGCACCACCGCCCCCAACCTCACCTGCGACGCATGGGGCTCTTTCGACTGCGTCGAGTGTGTCAACGACGACGACTGCGCTGGCCGCCTCGAACGCCCCATCTGCCGCGAAAAAAAATGTATGCCCGACCCCTGCGAAGACGCCTGCCGACCCGGACAAACCTGCTCCGCCCACCTCGGCTACCCCGTCTGCGCTGGCGTACCCAACGGCTGCCACGACTCGCCCGGCTGCGCCAGCGACACCGACTGCCTGGGCGAAGCCAGCAACAGCGGCCACCACTACTGCGTCGAAGGCTACTGCTGCGCCTCACTCACCCCATGCGGACAACCGTGCGACCTGAACATCGAAAACACCTGCCCAACCGGCTACTTCTGCCTCCCCTTCTCACCCCGACTTCCCGGGCTCGTCGAAGACTCATCGGGCATCTGCCGCCTGCCATGCGAAGACGACGCCACATGCGGCACCGACGACTCGGTCTGCTTCCAGCCAAAGTGGTTCCCCTCGCCACAAAAATACTGTAGCTGCGGAGCACACGACCCCGAAGTCGATGCCGGTCGCGGGTGGTAACCCCACGTCACCTCAACCCCTCACATCCCCTTCCACCCCCCACCAGTCTCGCCGAAAGAGACACCGCGCACGACCTCAAAAATTCACGGTTTACGCGAAGCCCGTTTCGTGCGATTACGCGCGCCTTGCACCGCTTTTGCTTCGGAGAATTATACCATGCGTCGCTTACCTGCTGCTTCTCCCTCACGTTCGCTCGCAACGTCGTGGCTGCTCGCCCTCGCCACCATCGCCATCGGCACCGTCGCCTTCGGCACCCTCGCCACCTCCGTCGCCTGCGACGATGGCTTCACCCGCAATCGCGACGACGACGACAATGACGACGACGACGACAACGACGACGCAGCCGCCGTCGAGTGCGGCGACGGAGAAGCCAACATCAGCGGGGTCTGCTTCACGACCTGCGGCACCGAAACCCCCTGCACCGAAGGCGAAACCTGCGCCGCCGCCACGGGCACCGTCAGCGTCTGCGTCCGCGCCTGCGTCACCAAAGACCAATGCCTCGAAGGCGAACTCTGCCTCAGCAACATCTGCTTCCCAGCCCCCACAGGCGGCGACACCGGCACCGACACCGACTCAACCGGCGACGACACCGGCAACGACACCGGCGGCGGAAACCTCTGCATCACCAACGCCGACTGCGCCGGTGGCTTCCTCTGCCGCAACGCCATCTGCGTACCCATCAACGGCAACGACGACGACGACACCGGCAGCGCCGCCAACTGCCCCGCCGCCGCCAACTGTGCCGGAAGAACCTGCGGCGCCGACCCCGTCTGCGGCACCTCATGCGGCAACTGCGGCGCCAACGAAATCTGCACCGCCGGCAACTGCGAAGAAAACATCAACAGCGCCGACGGCCCACGCTTTCTCGACTTCGGCACCAACGTCCGCGAGGCCGACAACGCCACAAGCATCATCTTCACCGCCGTGCTGACCGACCCCGACGGCATCGACGACCTCATCGGCGGCACCCTGCGCGACCCCGACACCGACTCAAGCTACGGAGCCTTCACCACCTCCGCCTCCGAAGGCTCGTACACCCTCACCCTCTCATGGGGCGCAATCAACACCGTGCGCCCCATCACCTTCGAGACCGGCTCGATTGCCCGCACCTTCCGCGCCGTCTTCTTCGATCAAGAGGGCAACAAAACCCAGCAAGACCTCAACGTCACGCTCAAATGCCGCAACGCCGGTGACAACGCCTGCAACGGCGAGTGCACCGTCCTCTCTTCCGACGACTTCAACTGCGGAAAATGCGGAACAGTCTGCGACGCCAACCGCAGCCAGCGCTGCATCGAAAGCCAGTGCCTCGATTGCGGCGGCAACGAGGGCCAACTCTTCTGCGCCGGATTCGAAGGCGAGTCGGGCGGCGCATGCACCTTCCTCGGCTACGAAGAGTCGTGCGGCTCGTGCGACAACGACTGCTTCACAAAGACCGAAAACGCCGACTACCTCGCCGTGCTCACCGTCGAGTGCCAGCAAGTCTCAGCGACGTTCGGCTGCACATCAGTGATTCAAGAGCTGGCGACCAGCACCACCACCTGCTCACAAATCTGCGGCAAGGCTGACATGGGCTGCGCCCCCGCACAGGAAATCACCTTCGTCGCCGATCAAGAGTGGGGCTACCTCTACCCGACCCCCGCGAATGGAGTCGGCGCGGCCACCGCGCAACCGACGAGCGGCTCCCGCACGGGCTACATTTTGCCGACCTGCTCGACGACGGTCGGCTCCGTGATTCCCCCGACCTCCACCGCAAAATACATCAACTGCTACTGCGCCGATTGAGACAACTGCGGCACCCCAGTGCTGGGGGCGGCAAAGCCTCTCACGATCCACGCGACTCAGCCCGCTTTACCGAGGGTGGCCACCGCAAGTTATGCCTACTTGTACAATTTGTTGGCGTAGCTCTTGCCCCCCCCCCCCATTTCCTTGCTAATTCAGCAGCCTCAACCTCTGGAGGCTTACTCGAATGTCGCGTCGCATCGTTTCGTGGGGCTTGCTCGTCACCCTGTTTGCAATGAACGTAACACCCAGAGCCGCGTTCGCTGCGGGCCCCGTTTCTCCCGGCGGAGCAGCGCCGAAGCCATCCGTTTCGACGCGTGTCGAAACTTCTGCCGCGACAAGTGGCGCCGGGGCAAAACTGCGCGTGCGCGTCCACGCCACGGCAGCAGATGGCGAGTGGTATGTGCAACTCAACAACTCGGCTGGCACGCGCTCGTGTCAGGTATCCGCAGGTAGCGAATGCTCGATTGACTTCGCCGGTCTCATCAATCTGCCTTCAGAAATCGTCGTCGCTCGCTCGTTGAATCCGCTCAACCAAAGCCCAGACGAAACCGCCCGCGTCCAACTCCCTTCGACGAGCAAAGATGTCGCGCTTGTCATCTACAAAAAGCCCGGCGAGCTAAACGCCTCACGGTACGGTTGGGGTATCGCACTCGTCGTTTTGGGCGTAATCAACCTCGGCTTGGCGGGCTTCCAGTTCGGCACCCTCCCCAGCAGTTCAAGCCCCGCGCTGAATGGTGTTCTGGGCGGGTTGAATCTTGCTGTCGCAGGCCTTGGTATCGGATTCGGCAGCTGGATGATCGCGACCGCCAAACGCTCGCAGCCCCTCGTCGTGCCAGAGGGCGCGGTCAACACCTCATTGCGTTTCGGCGACGACGCCGAGTTCGTGCAACTGCCACACGCCCCGGCATTCGAACTGCGCGTCAACGCAAACCCGTCCGCACTGCTTTCTGCGACGTTTTAGCCACGCGCTCATTGCGAAACCGACACCCTCTACCAAACCCAGAACCTGACGGGTTACGCCGCCTGACGGTCAACCTCATCCCGCGGAATCACGCGGTACTGCACCTCACCCGGGAGGTGTTGCCCATCGCGCCGAACCACGACACGCCACGTGCCCGCGCGCGGCGGACTCAACCAGACTCGCTTGCCGCCTGAGCGGAACGGCTCAACCGGTTGGTACGACTGACCCAAGATGTAATTCGAGAAATTGTCGCCATCAAGCAACATCACGCGCGGGTGACCATCTTCAAACACCACCTCAACGGCCTCACTTGGGTCGATCTGAAGCTCTTTCAGAAACATCCGCATCACAACGTCTCCACCGGTTGCCCTCTCACCGACGACCCTATCAACTCAATCCTGAATTCGCGACTCAATTTCGTCAACAGTTTTTCGAAACTCGCCACGGTGCCATTGCCAGAACGCGTGGACGCCGCCGACCGCCGCAATCGTGATCAGCACCGCGACTCCGTAGCCGTAGCGAGGGTTAGCGTCGCTCTGCAACGCGCTCGGCAAAAGCCCGATCGCCATCGAAACCGTCGCCAGCGCGATGTCAAACCAGACACCCGCATCCCGACCTCGTCTCAGTACGGCGAACTCGTGTGCGTGAATGTGAATAATCACGACATCGGGCATCTTCGAGTAGCTGACTTTCGCCTTGCTGCTCATCGCATCCCCTCACCGCCACGGACACACATCCATCGCCCCAGCAGCACGCAGGCGCGGCGCCAGCTTCGCATACGTCAGGTCAAGCATCTCGGGTATCACCCGCGTGCCCGAAAACACCGGCATAAAATTCGTGTCGCCCGCCCACCGCGGCACCAGATGCACATGCACGTGGTCATCAACCCCAGCCCCCGCCGCCACTCCCAGATTCACCCCAACGTTGATTCCACCCGGATGATACGCATCGCGCAGCACCCCCTCGACCACCCGCACAAGCCCAAACAACTCCGCGTTCTCCTCCGCCGTCAGCGCCGTCAGCGACGACACATGCCGCCGCGGAACCACCATCACGTGCCCGTTGTTGTAAGGGTAGCGATTGAGCATCGCGAACGCGCTGCCCGAACACCCCAGCACATACAGCGCAGCCGGGCCCTCAACGAGTGGGTCGTCACACAAAAAGCAGCCCGTCGCATCGGCTGCGCGCGCATGCTTCGGCGCGGTCTTCTCTTCACCGAGAATGTACGACAGCCGCCATGGAGCCCAAAGTTGCCGCACACTCATTCTGCCACTCCGTCAGCCGCGCGAAGAGCCAGAATCACGCCTCATCGTCGTCGTCGTCATCGGCGGCAAGCGGCGCCGTGCTCTCGTTGACCCGCTCTTTCAGCTCTTTGCCCACCGTGAAAAACGGCGTCCGCTTCGTCTCCACTCGCACCTTCTCGCCCGTTTTCGGATTCCGCCCCTCGCGCGCATCACGCGTCTTCACGATGAAGCTGCCAAACCCGCGAATCTCAATCCGCTCACCGGCCACAAGCGCCTGCGTCATGCTGTCAAACACCGTGTTGACGATCACTTCCACGTCGCGCTTCGACAAACGCGGATACTGCTCGGCAACATTCACGATAAGCTGGCTCTTCGTCACGGTGGCCTCTTCTCACGCTCAAATCGCGTCTCACGCTCAATTTACATCTCTCAGCCAATTGCTCACAGGCTCTCGCGCGAAGCAAACGCCCCACGCTCACCTCGCATCGCCCACTGCAACCCACCCGCTCAGCGACCGGGCTCGTTCATCAACAAAATGCGGCTCCAAATCGGGCGCATCTGCATGCCACCCGCCACGCCGCCCACCGCACCTTGCGCCGCCGCCTGCGCCGCTCCTTCAAAAATCTCGCGCAACACCTCGCTCCGATCCTTATCCGGATACACAAGCTCGGGCTCCCCCTTGACCCCCGCCAAACTCGCCGCCGCAAGCGCAGCGTCACGCAGGTTGCCATATTGGTCGATTAGTTTCTGTTCCAGCGCCTGCTTGCCTGTCAAGACGCGACCATCCGCTACCGGACGCACCGCCTCGACCGCAAGACCACGCCCCGCCGCCACATCCGCCACGAACTGCTCGTAGATGTCGGTAATCAAACCCTGAAACAGCGCCGCATCGGCCTCCGTCGGGTCGCGAAACGGGTTGCCCGCATCTTTCAACTCGCCACTCTTGTACGTCACCGACGTCATCTTCGCCCACGCAAGCAACTCTTTCATTCCCATCAACTGCGTAATCACGCCAATCGAACCCGTGATCGTCCCCGGCTCACCAATGATCTTCTCGCACGCGACAGCGATGTAGTACCCGCCCGAAGCCGCTACCGACCCCAGCGAGCACACCACATGCTTCTTCTCGCGCGTCCGCTTGATCTCACGATGAATCTCTTGCGACGGACCCACCGCACCACCCGGCGAGTCGATGCGCACCACAATCGCCTTAATCTCGTCGTCGTCGCGCAACTCGACAAGCTGCTCAATCGTCTTCTTCGCGTCGTCAATCGGCCCCAGCACCTCAATCACGCCAATCTTGCTGTCGCTCGTACTCACCTTGAGCGACGATGGCCCCCCAACAACCGCCAGCACCGCCACCGCCAGAAACAGCGTGAACACGACAAGCGTGCCCACCAGCATCCCAACGAGTACCCACGCCGCGCGCGCGCTCTCGCCACGGTTGCCACCACCCGTATTGCCGTTGTCGCCGTATGCCACGATCGTATCTCACCCGCCGACCTGAGCGGCGCAAAAGGGTTCTCGCGGGGATTCTCTTCGCGCAGGAATTCTCTTCGCGGCGGAAGCTTAAAGAGAAACGCACGCCCCGCGCAAGACGGGGCGTGCGCGCTCACGCAATTAGTTCGCCGATTCTTCGTCGTCGGCCTTCGCTTCGTCAGCCGTCGCCTCGTCAGCCTTCTCTTCGTCGGCCTTCGGCATCGCAAGACCCGCTCGCGCCAGCGCCTCGGCCATCGCCGTAGAGCCTTCACCCGAAGACGTGTTGTAACGACGAATGTCGTCACCCGAAGAACCACCGACCGCCTTCAGCGACAGCGAAATCTTCTTCTCGCGCGGATCAACGTCGATGATCGCAACGTCAATCTCCTGACCTTCCTGCACGATCGTCGACGCGTCTTCCACGCGGTCGTCGCTCATCTCGCTGATGTGCAAAAGCCCCTCGACACCCGGCTCGATCTCGATGAACGCGCCAAACGTCGTCAGCTTCATCACCTTGCCCTTGACCACCGAGTTGGCGCGGAAGTCATGCGCAAGGCGCGACCACGGGTCGCTCGAAAGCTGCTTGATACCCAGCGAGAAACGCTCGTTCTCAGGGTCAACGTGAAGCACCACCGCCTCAACGTCGTCACCCTTCTTGTAAAGCTCGCTCGGGTGCTGCACGCGCTGCGTCCACGACAGATCGCTGATGTGCACAAGGCCGTCGATACCCTCTTCGATACCCACGAAGATACCAAAGTCGGTGATGTTGCGAACCTTGCCCGCAATCTTCGACCCGGGCGGATACTTCTCCTGCAAGAGAATCCACGGGTTCGGCTCGATCTGCTTCATACCCAGCGAAATCCGCTTCGCCGACGCATCCACATCAAGCACCACCGCCTCGACGATGTCGCCCACGTTCACGAGCTTCGACGGATGCTTCACCCGCTTGTTCCACGTCATCTCGCTGATGTGCACGAGACCCTCGATGCCCTCTTCAAGCTCGATGAACGCGCCGTAATCGGTGATCGACACCACGCGGCCACGCAAGCGCGTACCCACGGGGTATTTCTCCGCCGCGCCACGCCACGGGTCTTCGCCAATCTGCTTCATGCCGAGGCTCACGCGCTCGCTCTTCGCGTCGAACTTCAGCACCTTCACCTTCACCTCATCACCAACCTGGAAAATCTCGCTCGGGTGATTCACCCGGCCCCAGCTCATGTCGGTGATGTGCAACAGACCGTCGATGCCGCCGAGATCGATGAACGCACCGTAATCGGTGATGTTCTTCACGATGCCGTCGAGCACGACGCCTTCCTGCAGGCGCTCCAGCGTCTTCGACTTCAGCGTCTCGCGCTCTTTTTCGAGCAGCGCACGACGCGACAGCACGATGTTGCCGCGCTTCTTGTTGAACTTGATGACCTTGAACTTCAGCTTCTGCCCGATCAGCTTTTCAATGTTGCGAATCGGACGCAGATCAACCTGCGAGCCCGGCAAAAACGCCTTCACGCCGATATCCACCGACAGGCCGCCCTTGACGCGCGCCACGATCGTGCCCTCGACCACTTCGTCGCGGTCCACCGCGTCGCTGATCATGTCCCAGACCTTCAGACGGTCGGCCTTCTCTTTCGAGAGCACGACGAGACCCGCCTGATTTTCGAGGTCTTCGATCAGCACGTCGATCTGCGCGCCAACAACCGCTTCTTCCGGGTTGCTGAACTCGTTGAGCGGAATCTGGCCTTCCGACTTCGAGCCGATGTCGACGGTGACGAACTCACCGCTGATGGCGACGATGGTGCCTTTGACGACGCGGCCTTCTTCGGCGGTGCCCTGCACCGAGAAGTTCTCGTTCAACAGGCTCTCGAACTCGTCGAGTTCACCATCGAAGTTTACGGCGGGTTGGGTATTTGGGTTGACCACGAGCGAATCCTTGCGCGCCTTTCGGCGCCTGTGCGCGTTGGCGTTCCACGCGATGCGTGAGCCTTCCAACGCGGAAATGGGCCCCACTGCCGTGCCGCAACCGTTGCCGCACGAGGCCGTGAAACCGCTTGTTCCGTATTCGATTTTGGCCCTTCGCGACGGCGCTTCGCACCGCAAAAAAAGGGCTCCCCGTTCAAGGGAGGCGCACCCTAGTGAGATGCCGACTTATTGTCAAATGACTTCCGCACCAGCCCGCACGCGCCCGCTCCTCGTCACGCGCTCTTGCCAGACCGCGCAGTGACGACGATGACGCCTACGACGAGACCAACGATCGCGAGCGAGCCCAGAAACGTCTCGACTTGCGGACTCCTGCGCGGCAGCCCATACATTTCACGCACGAAGTGCTCGCAGTTGTTCGACCACAAATTGTACTCAAGCGGCCTGCCGACCTGCTGCCTCGCACGCGATGCCGCCCAATTTGCTCTTGAGCGGTCAAATGCCCCGTCGTTCCGAACTTCGCCGCCGTTGGCAAACTTGCTCAAAGGCTCGCACATGACCCCGCGTTGGTCGAGCGATACGACATGCGGGCCTATCTGTTTCCACTGCCACGGCGCGACGATTCCCACGTGCCGGTAAAACCCACGCCCAACCCGCACGATGTCGCCAGGTAAATACGATTCCTCGCTCGAAACAACCGTCATTTCATTTCCTTTCATGTTCGTACTCTCAACGCTTGTCTGAAACTGTGCGTTTTCGCGACCTGCACGACTCGCGCGGAACCACCCGCGAAAGTCACCGGCGTTGAGTGCACACGGGAATCGACGCTCATCGTCGCGTTTCGACCACCCCACGCCTTCGCAACGTCACGACGCACTTCTAAACCGACCAATCGTCATTCGTCAATAACAAAAAACCAGAACGGCACCGCGTCATTCACGGGCGAATGAGCGCCCGGTTGCCAAACGAGATGCCTTCGCGCATTGATCGCTGTCGGCTACCTCTCTGCCAAACCCGACTCACAAAGGTTCTTGCGATGACGCCCGCCACAAAGCCCGTGACCACCTACGCTGCGGTATTCGGTGGAGTGCTACACCTGCGACGCACCACCCTCCGCGTCAGTCAGGAAGCTCTCGCAAACGCCTGCGGCATTTCACAGCCGCTGCTCTCGCGCATCGAACGCGGCGAATCCGCACCAACCATTGAGACCGTCGCGCGCATGGCCGCCCATTTCAAGGAGCAGCCAAGCAACATCTTCCGCGATGTCGAGTTATCCATCGCAAAAATCGAAGCCAACGGAATTCAGGTGCTGCCATACATCGACGAGGCACAGCAGGCCGCGAAAGCACAGGAGAACAACGCGACCGGCGATACCGGGATGCTCTTCGCGATTCTCGGTGGGCTCGCACTCGGCGGCATCATCCTCGCCGCGATCAGCGCCGACTCGAAGCGCTGAAGCCCCCACGCCCTCCCGCACGGATCCCCCCACCCCGACTCACCCCGTCGCGCCCAACCCAGCCGCAATCGCGTTCATCGTCTCAAGCAAATCGAGCAACAGCGCGTCGTCACCGTCACCACCACGCGCCCGCCACTCCACTAGCAACTCAAACTGCCGCTCGTGCAACGCAAACAGCGCCTCATCACGTAGCGCCAGCATCGCCGCGATGCGCGGCCTGCGCTCGCTCAGCGCCCCACCATACAACGCCTCCAACACCGCCCCCGTTCGCTCGTGCTCTTCA
>CAZXXB010000038.1:19381-19638 GCA_964644185.1 uncultured Myxococcota bacterium | reverse complement strand
GACTGAATGAACATCGCGACACCCGCCTTCGCCGCGCACACATGCGACTGCATCGCCGTCGGCACCGTCGCCTGCGGCGCGCTGATCGCGATGATCGACGCCCCCGGTTTTGTCAGATGCTCAAACGCCGCACGGCACGTGTTGAACGTGCCATTGAGGTCAATATCGACCACCGCCTTGAACCCGTTCGCGCTCATCGCCACCACCGGCGCCGGAAAATTCCCCGCCGCCCCCGCCACCAGCAGGTCAATCGCACC
>CAZXXB010000038.1:13584-19369 GCA_964644185.1 uncultured Myxococcota bacterium | reverse complement strand
TGCCAATCGCCGCCTCGAGGCCCGCGTAGTCGCGCACGTCAGCGGGCGCACCCATCGCCTCGCCACCTGCCGCCTTGATCTCCGCCGCCGCGTTGTCGAGCTTCTCCGGCGTGCGACCGATCAGCGTCACCCGCGCCCCATACCGCGCAAACGTCTCTGCAATCGTAAAGTTGATGCCCGAGCCGCCACCGGTAATGACCGCGTGTTTTCCAGCCAGAATGTTGTCGCGATAAATGCTCACGTTAGCCTCCAAGCAGGTAGGGTTTGAGGGCCAGGAGCGCCCCAACATCGTGTACGTCTCTGGCCATGCGCGGAACCTCGCGAAACACGTGCCGCTCGTTCGTCCGCGCCTTCAACGCCGCAATCAGCTCGCGCTCACGCGCCTCTTCACTCGCGCTCTCGTGCGCAATCAACTCAGCCCGCTCGACGAGCCGCGACAGCTCAGGGTAACGCTCATGCAGCCCCTGTAACGCCTTCGCGAGATGCTCCTCAGCCTCCGCTTCGGTCGCCGCCTCACCGCCATCTCCACTCGCCCGCTGCTCGACCTGATTCACCACGAACCCGGTAAATGGAAGCTCGCGCGCACGCAGGTCGGCCTCGAAGTGCAACGCCTCATGCACCACCTGCGCCCGCGGAGAAGTCACGACGAGAAAGTGCGTGTCGGCCCTGCGCAGAATGCGCGACACCTCATCGTGCCGCACGCGAAACCCGTCGAGCAGCAGCGAAAACGCCGCGAAAAACTCACTCACATCCTGCACGAACTTCTCGCCGAGAATGTACCCCAGCAGCCGAAACACGACGCTCGAACTGTGAAAGCGCTTCTGCCCCACCACGCGCCCCTGCGCATCAAACCGAAACGGCGCCAGAAACCACTTGATGATCGACTCATCAAGCAACCGCAAAATCCGATTCTGCGCCTCTAGAAAATCGAGCGCATTTTTCATCGGAGGCGTATCGAGCACCACAAGGTCATACCGCCCCGATGAGTACAGCTCATACAACTTCTCGGTCGCCATGTACTCTTGCGACCCCGCGACCGACGTCGCCATATGCCGATACACGTTGTTCTCGAGTATCCGCTGCCGCGTCAGGTTGTCGGGACTCATCTTCTCGACCAGCGCATCAAACGTCGAGCGCACATCGAGCATCAACGCCGCGCACGACCCTGTCGCCGCCTCGCCATGCGCCGCAAACACCTCGCTCGGTATCGGCGTCTCGGTGCTGCCAATCGCCGTCAACCCCAGCGACCGTGCAAGCCTGCGTGCCGGGTCAATCGTGATCACCACCGCCCGCCGCCCCATCTGCGCCGCCGCAAGACCAAGCACCGCGCTCGTCGTCGTCTTGCCCACCCCGCCACTGCCCACGCACACGATCAACTTGCCCGTTTGCAGCATCTTCACGAGCGGAGTCGGCAGCGCGCCCCCCACCGACTCAGTGCCCACATCGACCGCTGTCATGCCATCGACCGCAGTCATGCCGCCACCGTGCTTTCGCTCATCGCCATACCACCCGCCGCCGCACCGCCCATCAACGACTCAGCCAGCGTCTCGATCAACTCCGTCGCCGTCTGCGATCGCGACACCTGCGGCAGCATCAACACCGGCTGCTTCGTGTTCTCGCGTAAATGTGCCGCATGTTGCTCCGCCACCCGCCGCACGACTGTCGCCCGCTCGGTCGCCGAAAACAGCGTACGCACCTTCGCATCCGCATCGGGCATCGCCTCACGCAACGCCCGCCACGCCGTCTCCTCCGCCTCGCTAAACGGCGCCGCGGGCATGCGATTCAGCAACACCGGACCAAGCCCCACACCCGCCTCGTCACGCATCTTCGCCGCCGTCTCAATCGTCTCGCTCACCGACAGATCTTCCGGCAACGCCGCCAGCACAAGGCTCGTATGCGCCGGGTCTTGCAACATCTCAGCAATCTGCCGCGCCCGGTCATACACCGGCCCCGACGTAAAAAGTTGCAACGCCACGACCGGAGTCTTCAACAGCATCACCGCATGCCCCGACGCCGCAAGATCAACGATGATGTTGTCAAACCGACGCCGACCCGTCGCGTCGGTCTCGAGCGCGAACGTCTGCACCTGCATCAACGTCGTGATCTCACGCGCCGAAGGCGTCGCATCGAGAAACCGCCGCACAATCGGATGATCAAGTATCGAATCGACCACCCGCCGAATCTTCACCGTCTGCATCACGTACGCCTTCAACGCACTGATGAAGTCGATGTTCGACGCCCAAAGATTGAAGCCGACCTGCCGCGGCTCAAACGTCGCCGGCTCACCAAACAGCGTCGCCATCGCCCCGTGCGGATCGTACTCGACCGCAAGCGTGCGCCTTCCACGCTTCGCCGCCGCAAGCGCAAGCGCCGCGGCAAGGGTGGTCTTGCCGGTACCGCCTTTTCCGGTCACGAGAATCAGCCGGTGCTGCAACAGGTCGTCGAGAGCGCTCATCGCGTGGCACTGTACGGGGCCCAACGGGGCGACGGCAAGCGCCGCGCACGCCATCATACCGCAAGGTCAGAATCGGCGGGTGGTGTGCTGGGGGCAGCGAAGAGCGCAAAACTCAGCGTCAGAGGCCCGATTCTGCCGATCACCATCAGCGCCACAAGGGTCAACTTTCCGAGCGCCGTCAGCGATGACGTAATGCCGAGCGACAGCCCCACCGTGCCCAGCGCCGATGCCGCCTCAAACACAAGCGGCTCCAACTCCTGTGATTCCGTCAGCGTGAGCAGATAGGTGCCCACCGTGAGCAGCACGATATAAAGCGTCGCGGCGCTCACCGCGTGACGAACCCGAAACGTCGGCACCGCGCGCCCCCAGAATCGCACCTCGGCCTCGCCGCGCAGGTTCGCCTTCAGCACGGCCAGCAACGCCGTAAACGTCGTGCTCTTCAACCCGCCCCCCGTGCCCGATGGCGACGCGCCAATCACCATCAACGTCAACAGCACGAGCACCGTTGGGTGCGACACAACAGACACATCGACCGTGTTGAAGCCGACCGTCGTCATCGCCGACATCACCTGAAAATGCGCCGCCAGCAGTCGCGACTCGGGGGCCAGCGTCGCAATCGACGGCTCATGCAAAAATACCAGCACAGTGCCACACACGGCGAGCAAAAACGTCACGCGCAAAATGATGCGCGTCGTAATCGTCACCCCCCCAATCTCACCCTTCATTCGTCGAAACACGTCGAGCGTCACGATGAACCCAATCGCCCCCAGATAGGCCAGCGCCGACACGACGAAGTTCACGGCCACGTCGTCACGAAACGCCATCAATCCAGTCGGAAAAAGGCTGAACCCCGCCGTGCAAAACGACGACACGCTGTGAAACACCCCCTGCCAGACAGGTGCCTCAACCCCGCGCGCCGAAAACAGCAGCGCCAGAAGTACGGCACCGATGGCCTCAACCGAGAACGTGTAAATCACGACGCCCCGCAAGAACAGCGGCAGATCAAACCCGACCGGCAGCGAAAACGCCGCACCCGAAACCGACGCACGAAACTCCGAAATGCGGTGCGTCACCGCCAGCACGACGAACGAACCAAACGTCATGTAGCCGATACCGCCAGCCTGAATCAGCAGCAGAATCACCGCCTCACCAAACCACGAGTACGTCGACGCAACATCGACCGTCGCAAGCCCCGTCGTCGACATCGCCGAACTCGCGATGAACAGCGAATCGAGCGACGAGACCGGATGCTCATGCGAAACGGGAAGGCTCAGCAGCGCCCATCCCACAATCGTGTACGCAACGTAACCGAGCGCCACAGATCGTGACGGGTCGCCGTGACCAAGTGCCGCGCCAACGAGCCGTGCGGCAAACTCGAATGGGTTGAAAATGAGTGCGCGAAAAAGGTGCGTCTTGCGACTGGGAGGCTCCGAAGAGGCTGTCGGATTGCTCATGATGGGCGCGGTTCTTACGCCCGCCGCGAAAAATGCGCAACCCACCCGCGCGACCCAACCCGCGCAAGCCACCCGTGCAACCCACCCGCGAAGCCCACCATTGCGCGGGCACGGTGATTCGGTTAGAAGCCGCCCCGTCGTTGGGGTCAACCCCCACTCACATCGCACACTTGCGCAACACCGACCGTTCTACGCCGATACCGGCAGACGGCGAGGAGACACAAAAATGGCACTCGAACGCACCCTCTCGATTGTGAAGCCCGACGCCGTCAAGGCCAACAACATCGGCAACATCCTCGCGATCTTCGAGAAAAACGGACTCAAGATCGTCGGCGCAAAATACAAGCGCCTCAGCACCGCCGAAGCGCAGGCCTTCTACGCCGTCCACAAAGAGCGCCCGTTCTACAACTCGCTCGTCGCCTTCATGACCGAAGGCCCCGTCTTCGTCAGCGTGCTCGAAGGTGAAAACGCCGTCGCCAAAAACCGCGACCTCATGGGCGCCACCAACCCCGCCAACGCCGCCGAAGGCACCATTCGCAAGCTCTACGCGTCGAGCATCGAGGCCAACGCCGTCCACGGCTCAGACTCGCTCGACAACGCGAAGAACGAAATCGCCTTCTTCTTCGCCGGCACCGAACTGCTCTAAGCCGCCCCGATCTCTAAGCTGCCCCGAGAGAGACAGCGCCGCGACGAACGCGGGCGGGCAACCCCTAAAGGTTGACCCCGCCCGCCACTTCGATGCGCTGACCGTTGATCCACCCCGCCTCATCTGAAAGCAGCATCGCCACCGCGCCCCCCACATCATCGGGCAAACCCACGCGACCGAGCGCCGTGCTGCTCGCCACAAACCGGTTGATCGCCTTGTTGTCGCGCACCGCACCGCCCGCGAAATCGGTCTCAATCGCGCCCGGCGCCACCGTGTTCACCACAATCTTGCGCGCCCCCAGCTCTTTCGCCATGTAGCGCGTCAACACCTCGACGCCCCCCTTCATCGCCGCGTACGCCCCATACCCCGGCAGCGTGAACCGCGTCAGCCCCGTCGAGACGTTCACGATCCGCCCCCCATCCGCCATCAACGGAACCAACCGCTGCGTCAAAAAGAACGTCGCCTTCAGGTGCGTATCCACCATCTCGTCAAACTGCGCCTCGGTCGTCTCGGCGATGCTCGCGTGCAGCCCCGTGCCGGCGTTGTTGACGAGATAATCAAAGCTCTCGCGCCCCCACACCGACGTCAGCCGCGCCCGCACGCTCTCGGCAAAGTCGGCGTACCCCGCAACTTTCGACACATCGAGCTGCAGCGCCACCGCCTTCTGCCCCTTCGCCTCAATCAGCCCCACCACTTCCAAAGCTTCAGACTCGCGGGTCCGGTACGTAAAAATCACCCCCACCCCACGCTCGGCGAGATGCAGCGCCATGCTTCTGCCAAGCCCACGGCTGCCACCCGTAATCACGGCAATGCGGTTCGTCGTCGTACTCGTCGTCGTACTCGTGTTCTCGCTCATGGTCTCGCTCTCCATCGTTGTGTCGTGCTGGATTTCTACGCGTTGCTGCTGTGCTTCTGCTCTGCTCGTCGTCGCTCGACTTCGCGCCCGTTCGAGCCTGTACGCAACCTATCCGCCCAAAACTGTTGCCAATAAAGACCATGATCGGCGACATACTGTTTCGCTATACAAAACAATCCGCACGCCACAACCCCACGCCGACCACCATGCAACTCGAACGCATCCGCGCATTTCTCAAAGTCGCAGAACTCGGCAGCTTCACCCGCGCCGGAGACCACCTCGGCCTCGCAAAATCGCGCGTCTCTGTCGCCGTTCAGTCGCTCGAACAAGAACTCGGTTGCCGCCTCTTGCAACGCACCACCCGCGCCGTCCGC
>CAZXXB010000038.1:11243-13574 GCA_964644185.1 uncultured Myxococcota bacterium | reverse complement strand
GGAGAACAATTCGCACTGCGTGCCCGCGACTGGCTGCGTGAAGGCGACGACCTCGCCACCATGTTCCGCGCCGAAACAAACCTCACCGGAGTCTTGCGCGTCGACCTTCCCGTCGGTTTCGCCCGTAACGTCGTCATCCCGCAACTGCCCCACTTTCTCGCGCTGCACCCCGCGCTCCGTATCCAGCTCAGCTCCACCGACCGCAAAGTCGACCTCGTCCGCGATGGCTTCGACTGCGTCCTGCGCGTCGGCGCGATCCACGACGAATCACTCAACGCCCGCCGCATCGGCTCGCTGCCCATGGTCAACTGCGCAAGCCCCGACTACCTCGCCCGCAACGGAACCCCCAAAACACCCGACGACCTCACACACCACCAACTCATTCACTACGCACTGCGCTTCGGCGAAGACACCCCCGCGTTCGAGTGGCACCGCAACGGTGAGACCCACCACATCCCCATGCGCTCACCCCTCGCCGTCAACTCGGTCGATGCCTACTACGCCGCCTGCCTCGCCGGACTCGGTATCATCCAGGCCCCAAGACTCGGCGTCGAAACCGCCTTCTCCGACCGCTCACTCGTCGAAATTCTGCGCGAGTGGCACGCCCCCGCCTTGCCCGTCGCAATCGTCCATCGCTACGGACGCTCAATGCCACGACGGGTCCGCGTCTTCGTCGATTGGCTCGCCCACACCGTCCGCCAGCGAATCTCTCCCTGAAATGCCTACCCGCGCGTTCAGCCTTCATTTGACAACCCTGCAACAAGTGTGGGCGATACACTTACATGCGGCTGGATTAACCTTGAGTGATCGCAACCGCGCGTTACAATTCGCTCCGGTCAGGGTCGCCGCGACGCGTCGTCGCGCGCCCCGTAGAGTTCTGCCCCGCACACTTGCTTCTGCGCGCGGGGCAGCATGGGCAAATCTGAATGCGTCCATGCTCAGCGACGTCGAACCTGCGATGAAAACTCGCACGTCACCGTCTGGTCTGGGCATAGAGCGAGGGAGGTTCGGGCTTTGAACCTCAGCGGCTTCGAAATCAACGGTCTCTTCATCGAAATCTCGTGGGTGCTGATTCTCGCCTGGATGAGCACCTTCTCGCTCATTCTCTCGATCACCGGCCACTTCTCGCTCTTCGTCAAACGCGGACAAAAACCCCCCGAGCCCTCGGCATTTCCCGGCGTCTCGATTCTCAAACCACTCAAGGGCCTAGACGACGACCTCTACCAAAACCTCGTCACCTTCGCCCGCCAAGACTACCCCAACTTCGAAATCCTCTTCGCCGCCGAAGACCCCGACGACCCCGCGCTACCCGTCGCCCGCCGCGTCCAGCGCGAATTCCGCCACATCCCCATTCGCGTCCTCGCAGCCTTCAAACCCATCGGACTCAACCCCAAGGTCAACAACCTCGCCGCCATGACCGCCGCCGCGCGCAACGACCTGCTCTGGGTCAGCGACTCAAACACCCGCGCCGCACCCGATACCCTGCGCGCCATCGTCGCCGAATTCGAAAAGCCCAACGTCGCCGCCGTCAACAACGCATTCATCGCCGTCGGAGAAAAAACCCTCGCCGCCACGCTCGAAGGGCTCCACAACAACGGCGTCATCTTCCCCTCCATCTGCGGCGCCGATATCGCAATCCCCTACCCAATCCTCCTCGGCAAATCGATGACCATGCGCCGCGACGTGCTCGACCGCATCGGCGGATGGCAGGCCGTCGCCAACGTCCTCGCCGAAGACCAGTACATGGCTCGCGCCATCGACAAGCTCGGTATGAAAACCGTCCTCTCACCCATCGCCGTCGAGACCGTCAACATCGACTGGGAACTCGCCCGCTTCTTCAACCGCCAGCTACGCTGGGCGCAGATTCGCCGCCACCTCACAAAACCCGTCTTCTGGGGCGAACCCATCACCTACACCACCGTCTGGATGCTGCTACTCTTCGCCGCCGTACAGGCCGGACACGAACCAAGCTACGTCTTCGGCGTTTCGGTCGGCTCACTCGCGCTCGCGGGCATCGCCCTCAAGACCCTCTTCGACTCACTCGCCATCGCCCACGTGCGCGGCGAATTCCCATCCGTCGCCGCCGCCTTGCTGATACCCGTCAAAGACCTCTGCATCGCCGCCATCTGGCCCGTCGCCGCCTTCATGCGCACCGTCAACTGGCGCGGAAACCTCCTCAAGATCGGCGACGGAACCCAGCTCGAACGCGTCCCCTTCTCTGCCGTTCACTACATCAGCGACGTCGTCCGCCGCGCCACCGGACGGTAAGCCCGCGAGGTGGATGATGACGATCGAACAGATCATCGCCGAGATTCGCCGCCTTCCCGCGCC
>CAZXXB010000038.1:0-11217 GCA_964644185.1 uncultured Myxococcota bacterium | reverse complement strand
AAGCGTGAACTCGACAGCGCGCTGGAAGTTGACGACGCACCGTCACCGTCATTACCCAACGCGCTTGAACCGGACTCGATTTTTGGAAAGCTGGTTGCCGCGAGCCGCTCAACAGAGGGTGACGTGGCTGACCGCCACGATTGGTATCTCGGCGAGGCCGCCCTCGGAAATCGCGAACCATGAGCCACGTTTTCGTCGACACCGGCGCCTTCTTCGCCGCCCTCGACGCGCACGACGTGCGACACACCGAAGCGGTAACCCTGCTTACAAGTCTTCGCGTGCGGCATCTACGCCTCATCACGACTCATGACGTCGTCTCTGAGACCGTAACGCTCTTGCGGGCGCGACTCACCGACGGGGTGAAAGTCGCCCTCGCTTTTCTCGACGCTCGCGACGCAGGTGAATTCGACGTGGTTTATCCAGACGAGATCGACCGCGACCGCGCTGAGGCGATTCTCCGCGCCCACCGCGACAAGACCTACTCGTACTGCGACGCAACCTCGTTTGCTGTGATGGAAAGATTCCGAATTCGCGAGGCGTTGACCTTCGACAAACACTTCGCTCAGTTCGGAGTGATTACCGTCGCGTTGTAGTCCCGTCTGCTTCGCCAGGCACCGACGCGAGTGCGACTGCCCCGCCGATGCCGTGCAACAGCACATCGTGCAGCGTCGCCGCCAACTCTTCCGGCGTGCCAAACCCATGCGCCGCCTCAGCGTTCGACTCTGCCACGAGCCGCCTCACCATCTGCGGAATCGCACCCACCACAATCGTCATCACCACGAGCAACGTCGGCGCCACATCACCCCGCCGCGCACCGCCCCCCACACCCTCCATCACCGCCTGCGCCAACAGCAGCAAATGCCCCCGCGCCGCCCGCTCAAACACCCGCTTACGACGCTCGCTCGAAACCAGATTCTCGCGCATCAACATCCGCACCACCGCAAACTCGTCGTCGCTGATGCGCGCCACCCGGTCATAAAACACACGCAACCGCGCCACAGGGTCGGCTACCCCCTGCATCGCCTCCACAAGCTCCTCCACCAGCGGCCCGTAAACCGACTCCAGAATCGCAAAAAACAGATCATCCTTGGTCGGAAAGTAGTGATACACCATCCCGATGTTCGTCCCCGCGTCGCGCGCAATCGCACGCAGGCTCGCCCCCTCGACACCGTCGATCAAAAACCGCTCGCGCGCCGAAATCAAAATCCGCTCGCGAACATCACTCGCAGGTCGCGCCATCTCGTTCGCCCACTCTCCCTTCGTCGGTCACGAGGCAATCACCCGCGCAAACCTCACGCAAGCTGCTTGCGAAACCGCAACGTCGCCACCAGCAACAACACCGCCAGAATTCCGCACATCCACAAAAACTCAAACTCCACATCCGCAAACCCACCACCCTTCAACACGATCGTCCGCACGATCCGCAGAAAGTGGGTCAGCGGAAGCATCTGACTCAACCACTGTGCCGGCGCCGGCATCCCCTCCCATGGAAACGCAAAGCCGCTCATCAAAATGTTCGGCAACAAAAAGAAAAACGACAACTGCATCGCCTGCTGCTGGTTCTTCGCAATCGTCGAAAACACCAGCCCCACCGAAAGATTCGCCGCGATGAATGCGAACGCCAAGCCGTACAAGAGCCACAGCGACCCCACAATCGGCACCCCAAACATGAACCGCCCCACCGCCAGCACGATCGAAATCTGCACGTACCCAATCGCCACGTACGGCAACAGCTTACCCGCCATCAACTCAAACCGCGTCACCGGCGACACAATCAACTGCTCCAGCGTCCCACGCTCCCCCTCACGCGCAATCGCCATCGACGTAAACAGCACCATCGTCATCGTCAAAATCACCCCAATCAGCCCCGGAACCACAAACACCGCCGTCCGCTGCTCTGGGTTGTAAAGCACATCGGTCGCAAGCTCGGCCTGTGGCAACACCGCCGCCCGACCAAGCCGCGCCGCATTCTCCGCCGCCTGCATAAGCCCAACCCGTGTCGTCAACATCGCCGCGCTCGACGTCGCACCACCCACCGTCTGCGGGTCACTCCCATCAATCACGAGCTGCAGCTGCGTCGGCTTGCCGCTCGTCATATCACCCCCAAACCCCCTCGGAATCACAATCGCCGCGCTCGCCTCGCGCCGCCGAAACGCCCGCTCAATCTCACCATGCGTGTGCGCATGCCCACGCACCTCAAACGTCTTGCTCGCTTCCATACGCCGCACAACGTCGCGCGACGCCGCACTCTGATCATGGTCGGCAACAAGCGTCGGCACGTTGCGAATGTCGGTGTTAATCGCATACCCAAACAGCATCATCTGCATCATGGGTATCCCGATGATCATCCCCACCGTCAGCCGGTCACGCCGCAATTGAAGCAGCTCTTTCTTCGACACCGCCATCAGCCGAACGAGCTTCATGATGCGCCCCCCGCGCTCTGCACGACGTCGCCCTTCGCCACACCACTCGCCGCGACCGTCGCCCCCTGCCGCGCCTCGGTGTCGCGCACCATCGACACAAACGCATCTTCAACCGATGCCGTACCAGCGCGTTCAGCGAGCACCGCCACCCCTTTTTGCGCAAACGCCCCCCGCGCCAGCGCCGCCGGGTCGTCACCATTCGACGTAATCACCCGCAACCACCCACCAAGCGAATTCACCTCCGCCACACCCTCCACCTCGCGCAACGCCGAAACCGCAACCATCGGCCTGCCCACCTCAAACTCCGCCACCCGCAACCCCCGCCGCTCGGTCACCTCGGTCGGAGTACCCATGTCGAGCACCGCGCCCCCAAAAATGAAACACAGCCGATGACACCGCTCGGCCTCATCCATGTAATGCGTCGTCACCAGCACCGTCGTCCCCTCGTGCGCGATGCGGTGAATCTGCTCCCAGAAATCCCGCCGACTCGTCGGGTCAACCCCCGCCGTCGGCTCGTCGAGAAACACGATCGCCGGCTCGTGAATCGTCGCGCACGCCAGCGCCACCCGCTGCTTCCAACCACCCGACAACGTCCCCGCCAACTGCTTCTTCCGCCCCTCAAGACCAATCCGCCCAATCACGTGCGCGATCCGCTCGCGCCGCTGCCGCCCCACGAGCCCATAAACCCCCGCGTAAAACTCCATGTTCTCCTGCACCGACAGGTCTTCATACAAACTGAATCGCTGCGTCATGTACCCGATTCGCTGCTTCACCCCTTCCGGATTCCGTGCCACATCGATACCCGCCACCGTCGCGTTTCCACCACTCGGCGACAATATCCCGCACAACATCCGAATCGTCGTCGACTTCCCCGCTCCATTTGGGCCCAACACACCAAACACCTCACCCCGCCGCACCCGAAACGACACCCCCCGCACCGCGCGAAACTCACCAAACCGCCGCTCGAGCCCCTCCGCCACAATCACGTCCTCTTCCAGAATCCCTTGCCCGCTCATCGCGCTGCCCCCGTCTCAAACCGAACGAACGCCGGTACGCCCGCATGCAGCCGCTCATCCACATCATCAAACCGCACCCGCACCCGCACCACGAAGTGCGCCCGCTCGCGCTCACTAAAAATATAGTGCGGCGTGTATTCTACTTCGCGCCCCACCTCTTCCACCCCCCCCCGCACACCCACGGCACCACTCGCATCGCCCGCGCCCGCCGCCCCTGCCGCCCCAGCCATACCCATCGCATCGGTCGTCACCGTCGCAGCCACCCCCGCCCGTATCCCCGCCAACTCCGCCTGCGGAACAAACACATCCACAAATGGACGCCGCGTATCGGCAATCGTCAAAACCGGCGATCCTGCCGCCACAATCTCACCCGGCAGCACATGCGTCGCCAACACCGTCCCCGTCGCCGGACTCTCAAGCCGATGCCGCGCAATCCGCTCTTCATCGAGCCGTATCGCCGCCTCAATCGAGAGAAGCTGCGCCGCCGCCGCATCCACCTCCTGCGACCTCGCCCCCGCCTTGCCCGCCGCGAGCCGTGCCTCCGACGCCGCCCGCTGCGCCGTCGCCTCACTCAACGCTGACCTCGCCGCATCAACCGATGACGACGCCACCGACTTGCTCTCGAGCAACGCCTCGGCCCGCCGCAAATCATCGGCAAGCTGCGACTCACGCGCCTTACGCGCCGCAACCTCCGCCTCCAGCGCCCGCACGTCTTCGCGCCGTGTACCCGCACGCAGCAACGAAAGGCGCGCCGCCGCCGCCGCCGCATCCGACAACCGCGCGTCACGCTGCATCGTCGCGAGCTGCGCATCAATCGCCGCCACCGCCTGCCCCGGCGTCACCACGTCACCCCGCCGCACCGCCACCTCAGTCACCTTTCCGCCCATCTCAAACGCCAGCACCCGCTCGTCAAATTCCACCACCCCCTGAAACCCGACCCCCGTCACCGCCTCGCCCTCTTCCCGCTTCGGAAACGGACACCCAGGCAGCAACGTCAACACCGCGACCGTCGCCACCATCGCCACCCCGCCCGTCACGTGCCCCCGCGCACCCCAACCGCGCCCCCCAGAACTTTTTTCCAACTCAGCCATCGCATGCTCGCCTTCTATCGGTTCATCTCGCCTGTTCTGCCCGATGCGAGTTATTTATCATGCGACTGATAATATTGCAAGCCCCTGATTTCTCCGGATGCGAAACGAGTGTCACTTTTTGTCACCCACGCCAAAGAGTGGCGCGATTTCGACATCCACGCGCACCGCGTCATTGCGACCCATCGCAATAACCTCAACACGATCAACCACTTCCACTCCGCGCCACCGGCCCGGCCAAAACTGGCGCGCCGATTGCTCTACCCTCACCGTGCCGCCCAATGAGCGGAAATTTGGTTCGGTGCCCCGGCAATGCCGGGGCCAGTTGCCAACAGGGTGAGTCACCGCTATGGTGCCGCCTCACAAATTCGGTAATCCGGGGGCTCCCCCCCAAACCAGTCCGGGGGTTTCCCCCAACAAACGTCTGTTCCGTGACTCTTTTTTTTACGGAAACTCTGGAGGTTCTCATGCTTCGTCGCAAACTCGGTAATCAGGGCTTCACCCTCATCGAACTCATGATCGTCGTCGCGATCATCGGCATCCTCGCCGCCATCGCCGTCCCCAACTTCGTCCGCTGGACCTGCAAATCGCGTCAGTCAGAGTGCTCGACCACGATGAACCAGATTCAGAAGCTCCTCAAAGGCTGGTACGTCGATGACGCGAGCCGCGGCCCCAACGGTGCCCCCGACTCGTACGACCAGGCCACCTTCCAGCGCATCGGCATGATTTTCGACCAGAACCGTCGCTACACCTACATCATGGGCTCGGGCACGGGTCTCTCGCAGGCCGCTTCGGCCAACAACGACGCCACCTACGGCGGTATCCTCTCGACCTGCGCCGCCGCCGGTGCCACCCCGGGCCTCGCCGCCACCAGCTTCACGCTCGTCGGCTGCGGCAACATCGACGGTGACCAGGCCATCGACAACTGGCGTATGGTCGGTGTCCAGGGCTCGCACCAGGCCCCCCAGAACCCGCAAGACGACTGCGACGCCAGCAACTAAGCAGGCGTAATCCTCAGGTTCGAGGCGACAGGCTGTAAGGCTCCCATGGAGCGTCGCTTGGCGTAGGCGGGCGGGGTCAGCATCAGGCAGGCCCCGCCTGTTTCATTTCCCCCACAACCCCTAAACCCCCTTTCGAATTATTTTGGTGGCTTTCCGGCGCTTCTTCGCCTAGGCTATTCCTTCGTCTCCGCGCACCTCTCCACTCTTCCCGCGCGGGCACGGCAACCCGGTCTTGACCCAACTTCTGGTTTCGATCCGCTGCTTCTTTTCTGGTCTCTAATACGGAGCGACACATGAGCGTACTCAACTGCCGCAACTCGAACGCTTGCACCGCCAACTCGACGAAACCGCACCCACGCGGCTTCACCCTCATCGAGCTGATGGTCGTCGTCGCCATCCTCGCCATCCTCGCCACCGTCGCCGTCCCCTGGTTCGGCAAACAGGTCTGCAACAGCCGCCAGAGCGAAGCCTATACGATTCTCAAGCAGATTCAGGGACAATACTTCGTCTACGCCAACGCCCGTGGCACCTACGAAAACGCCACCTTCCCACTCCTCGGCGTCCAGTTCCTCCCCGGTCGCCGCTTCACCTACACCATCGGCGGCTCGGGCACCGGCGCAACGCAACCCCCCGACGCCACGCGCGGATACAACAACGACGCCACCCTCACTGCAAAACTCAACACCTGCAACGGCATCATCGCCGGTGCCCCCGCAGCCGCGCACACACAATTCGGCTTCAGCGCCCTCGCCTGCGGTAACATCGACGGAGACGCCGTCATTGGCGGCATGTACATCAACGACGTCCTCAACGTCGCCGCATTCCCCTCTTCCGCCGACGACTGCAGCAACTAACCCCAACCCAGCCCCGACGGTACTCCCTCTTCGCATCGCCGCCCGGGCCTGATGGACGCCGCCGCATGAACTCGCGTGCCGTCGTGACGGCGTCGTTGGCCCTGCTACTCGCCCCCCTCTACGAAGGCGGAAGCCACTTCTATTCCGTCACCCCCCTGCGTCTCGCCCTTCTCCTCGCAGCACTCTTCGCCATCGTGCGCGCCCGCGACACCCCCCTTCTGCGCACCGCCGCTGCCATCGCCCTCGCCACCTCACTCACCGCCCTCTACGGCCTCGCCATCGCCGTCTACCCCGCCACCGCTCAACTCTGGTTCGCCAACGCCCTCGCCGCCGCCGCCACATGGCTGCTCGCCTGCGCCCTCGACGACCACGACCGCGACTGGCTGCTCGTCACCACCGCCTTTCTCGCCCCACTCCTCGCCCTCGTCGCCCTTACCGCCCTTTTCGACCCCGCCCTCTGGCCCTTTCAACTTTACGGACTCACCGACCCCCTGCGCCGCTACTCGCTCACCGACCCCAACCCCAACCGCCTCGCCGCGCTAATGATTCTCCCAGCCGCCGTCGGCACCACATGGCTCATCGACGCCATCACAACCCCCGCACCCACCGCGCATCCCGCCGCCACCGCCCGCGACGCCAACTCACGCCCACGCCTCGTGCTCGCCGCCGCAGCCTTGCTCGCCCCCGCCCTCACCCTCGCCGCCGCAACCCAATCACGCGCCGGCGTCACCGCCGTCTTGCTCGCCTGCGCCCTCACCCTCTTCTTCCGCCTCGGTGACCGCGTCCGCCCCATCACCCTCCTCGCCGCAACCCTCGCCCTCACCCTCGTCGGCGGTGCCGTCCTCGCCTCGCGCCTTGCCGAACCCGGCGACCTCTTCCGCTTCTTCCGCATCCGCATCTGGGCCGACGCCCTGCAACTCTTCGCCGCCTACCCCACGGGCGTAGGCCTCGGCAGCTATGGATACTTCAGCGCCCCCTTCCGCGACCCGCAAGTCTCCGTCAGCCAGTACGCCTACATCGCCCTCTCGCCCCACTCACTCGCCCTTCAGTGGCTCACCGAATACGGCCTCGTCGGAATCCTCTCCGCCATCGCCATGACCATCGTCATCGTTCGTCGCCTCCCCTCTCTCACCAACGCTCGCCGCCGCCTGCGCGACAACCCGCTCGCCGCCGCCGCCGCCGCCGCTCTCGCCGCACTTTGCATACCCCTCATGGTCGGCACCGAGGTCGAAAACCTCATCATCGTCGCCCACGCCCTCATCGCCGCCGCGACCCTCTTCGCCGCCCTCTTCACCGCCCCGCTCACCACACCACTCACCACCCCTCACGCACGCGCTTCTTCTGCCCCCGCTGACAACTCACCAACCACGAACGCTACCGCCGCCACACCCTCACGGCTCAGACTCGCGCTCGTGCTCGCTCTTTTTGGCGCCCTCATCTTCACCGCCACAAAAACGCCACAGGCCGCCATCGCCCACGCGTTCTCACAGCGCGCCGCCCTCGCCGCCAACGACCCCACCGCCCGCGAAGAGTGGCTGCAACGCGCCCGCGACGCCCACCCCGAAAACGCCACCCACGCCATGAACTACGCCCGCTTCTGCTTCAACCTCTACGACGCCACCGGCAGCGAAGACGCCTTCGCCTGCGCAAACGACGAAGCCCGCCACGCCCTCACCCTCAACCCCCGCAGCTTCGCCAACGTAGCCGAACTCGCCCAGTTCTGGCTCGCCCGCGCAGCACGCCTCGTCACCGCAAACGACACCCCCGAAAACCGCGCCGCCCTCCAGCTCGCACTCACCGAAACCGACCGCTACGCCCGCGCCGCCATCGCCCTCGACCCCTTCATCGTCGGACCCCACGAAACCCTCCTCGAACTCGCCCTCCTCCTCGGCAACGTCAACGCTGCCCTCGACACCGCGCGCCACATCGTCGCGCTCGAACCCAACGCCCTGCGCGCCCGCATGTTCATCGCCGCAACCCTCCACCAGCTCGCAAACGACGCCAGACCCAACGGCACCCCCACCGACGCCTCGCGCGAACTCGACGCCGCCGCCCGCGCCGCCTTCGCCGACCTCTCCGCCCGCGCCACCCGCCTCAAACCCATGATCGACAGCAAGCGACTTTTGCCCTACGAACAGCACCTCACCAGCATCGACTTCAACGCCCTTGCCGCGCTTGGCAAAGAGCTTAATCTGGGCCTTCAATAGTCCGTGAAACGAAATAGTCCGTGTGATGAAATAGTCCGCGCGATGACACCAAAACCCGCAATGCAAAACCTGCGCCGCACCCTCGACACGTGGTTCGCCATCGCCGCAGTCATCGTCGTCGCCTCACTCGCCGGAACCGTCCGCAACGCATGGCTCACCACAAGCACCACCACTTCCCCCTCTACAACCGCCACCGCCCATACCGACCCCTGGCTCCCTTCCACCCTCACCGTCCGCGTCGCCACCATGGGCTTCGACCGCTTCGTCAGCGACCTTATCTGGATGCGGCTCGTCAACTACGTCGGCAGCGTCCGCAACCGCAGCCCCGAAATCGACATGCGCGCCGTCTACCCCCTCGCCGAATTCGTCACCGACCTCGACCCCACCTTCGTCACCGCCTACCAACTCGCCGGACTCAGCCTCACCGAAGTCGACAGCATCACCCGCCACCTCGAATCAACCTGCCTCTTTCGCAAGGGCAGGGCCGCCATGCCCGATAACTACCAACTCAAAGTCTGGCTCGCCTACAACCTCTGGTCCTCGTTCGGAGAAAACAAAGAAGCCGCCCAGCTCTACCTCGACGCCGCCGAAGACTCGCCCGTCCCCGAGCTACTCGCCGGCATCGCCCGCCGCCTCGTCACCGACGACGACCACTTCTCGCTCGCCCGCGGCATGCTGCTCGAACGCCTGCAAACCGCCAACTCACCCATGCTGCGCAGCGTCTTGCGCCGCCAGCTCGCCCGCCTCGACCTGCAAAGCATGTTGCTCATCATCGACTCCGCCGCCGACGCCTTCGCCACCACACAAAAACGCCGCCCCTCCTCCATCGACGAACTCGTCACCGCAGGCCTTCTACCCGGCAAACCCGCCGACCCCACCGGCGGAGAAATCATCCTCGGCAAAGACGGCAAAGCCACCAGCACAAAATCACCCGGCGTCACGGCATGGAAAGAAAAAGCCCGCTTCGCCGACGTCGCCCGCCCCCCCAACTTTCGCTGCCGCGAAAAAGGCGACCCCTACACCGTCAACCCGACCTACATCCCCACACCCATCCCCACACCCAACCCCACACTCACCCCCGCGCTCAGCCCACCGCCTGCCCCACAACCCGCCCCATCTGCTTCCGGCGCGGAAACCACGGGGGCACGGCCATGATCGCGCTGCAACACGTCAGCAAGACCTACCGCGTAGGCTTTCTCTACCGCGCCGTCCCCGCCCTCTTCGACATCTCCTTCACCGCCGAACCCGCGCGCGTGCTCGCCATCGTCGGACCCAACGGCGCTGGCAAATCAACCATCGTCCGCATCATCATGGGCCTTACGCGGCAAACCTCAGGCACCGTCCGCATCGCAAACCACAACGCCGGCACCGCCGCCTCACGCCGCAATATCGGCTACCTCGCCGAGCTGCCCCAACACCCCCCAGCGCTCGCCGCCCACCCCTACCTCGCGCTCCACGCACAACTGCGCGGCATGACACGTAACGAAGCCGAACTCGCCGCCCACCGCCTCCTCGACCGCACCGGCCTCTCGCGCGAAGCCCGCACCCGCCCCATGGAAGCCTACTCAAAAGGCATGCTCCAACGCGTCGGTCTCGCCCTCGCACTCATGGGCTCACCCGACATCCTCATCCTCGACGAACCCACAAGCGGCCTCGACCCCGCCGGACGCGACGACGTCCGCGCCCTCATCGACGAAGAACGCTCACGCGGCGCAACCGTCATCTTCTGCTCCCACATCCTCCACGACGTCGAGTCGCTCGCCGACAACGTCGTCATGCTCGTCCGCGGAAGCCTGCGCGCCCAGTTCACCCCCGCCGACCTTCTCGCCGATGGACGCAACCGCGCGGGCTACGAGCTACACCTCGACACATGGCCCACGCCGCCTGCCACAACGACGCCTGCCACGACACCCACAGCCAGCACACCCTCAGCCAGCACACCCGAATACGATCTCGTGCGGCAGCTTCACGACGCCGGTGCGTCCGTCACGCCGCGTGGTGCCGGTGCCATCGTTCACCTCCGCGACCCCGCGGCACTTGCCCACGTGCTCACCCTCTTGCACGACCACCGCCTCGCCCCAACCCGCATTGAGCTTGCCCGCGCCACCCTCGAAGCCGCCTTTCTCGAAGCCATCCGCAACGACGCCACCCCACCCCCACAAACCGCCGAGCACGCACCATGAGTACCTTCATCCACATGGCGCGCATCACCCTCGCCGAGGCCCGCGCCGCCCGCATCTTCGCCACATTTCTCACCATCACCTCGGCGCTGCTCGTCATCGCCCTCTTCGCCTTCGCCGCGCTCGAAGGCAGCACCCGCGACATCGTCACCCGCGACCTCATTCACGCCGGCGCCCTCATCATCGCCACGATGGGACACCTCTCTGCCGCCACCCTCGCCGTGCTGCTCGTCGGCGACACCCTCCACACCAAATCGGCCTACACATGGCTCTGCGCCCCCGTCACGCGCACCGCATGGCTCGTCGGCAGATGGGCCGGCATCGCCGTCATGCTCTTCGTCGCCGCCCTCGCATGGGGCACGCTACTCGCCGCACCGCTGCTCGTCTTCGCCGGACTCGACACCGCCGCGCCGCTGTCCCGCGATCAGTTGCGCGACGCGCTCAAGAA
>CAZXXB010000037.1:10696-20594 GCA_964644185.1 uncultured Myxococcota bacterium | reverse complement strand
AGCCGGGTGGTGAGCTTTCGTGCGAGAGCCCCGAGGCACTTGAAGCGCTCGAGTTTTATTGCTCGGGTGGCACGTTCGCTGACGGGGGTGGTCAGTAGCCTGCGAGGCCCCAGCTAGTCGGCGAAGCGCCACGCGTCTTCGGGCGCGACGAAATCGAAGCGAATGACGCTCGCCTCCAGCCGTTGGGGGGCGAGCGTCTTGTTTTGTGCATCAGGTGGCGCGTGTTGTGCGTCGAGGGTGAGTCGCTGGGCGAAGGCGATGGCGGGGGCGAAGTTTCGCTCCATGAGGGGTTGCAGGCGGGCGAAGATGCAGGCCCTGCGGCCCGATTTCCAGGCGGCATAGGCGGCGATGAGGCGTGTTTCGTCGCGGGTGGGGTCGAGCTTGAGCGCGTGGTCGGCGGCCTTCATCGCGTCGGTGTAGCGTCCGGTGCGTGAGAGGGCGGCGGCGCGGGTGTCGAGCAGGGTGGCGAACATGGCGGGCGGGGCAGCGTCGGCACCGAGTTTGAGGGCTTTGTCGATGAGGTCGAGTGAGGCTTCGAGGTGGCCCATTTTTTCGTTGGCGGCGGCTTCTATCCAGAGTGGGTAGGGGTCGTTGGGGGTGACCGAGTGCATGGCGCGGGCGAGGGTTGCGGCGGGTTGCCATGCTTCGGCGGCGAAGAGCGGCCACATGAGGGTGTAGTAGCGCCCCAGATCGAAACCGAGTTGCTGGTGATCGCGCACGATGGCGTCGATGACGTCGGCGAGGCGGTCGCGTAGCGCGGCACCGGCGTATGCGAAGAGGTCGCGTGGGCCGGCGTCGGGGGTGGTATCGAGGGTGGCGTCGAGGGCCGGTGCGAGGGCGGCGTCGAACCAGCCGCGATCATCGGGCAGGACGAAATCGAAGCGAATGCCGCGGGCGAAGACGTGGCGCGGTGAGAGGGTGGCGAGCACGGCCTTTGCGGCGTCGCCACGTTCGAGTTTGGCGAGGGTGTAGGCGAGGGCGACGCGGGTCTCGACGCGTTGGGGTTCGAGCACCAGGGTCTCGGCGAGGGCGCGCAATGCGTCGTCGAAGCGGGTGAGACGCAAGAGCACGGCACCGCGCGAGTCTTGAATCGTGGCGCGAAGGTGCAACGAGGCGGGCAATGCGAGTGCGTCGTCGAGCGCCGCGAGGGCTTCGTCGAAGCGCTGTTGTTTTTCGAGGGCGGCGCCGATGATCCAGCGGGGGTAGGGGTCGGCGGGGGTGAGGGCGGTCATGGCGAGGGCGATCTCGCGGGCCGTGTCGTAGGCACCGGCGGCGAAGAGCGGCCACATGAGCGGGTAGAAGATGCCGAGGTTGACGCCACGGCGAGCGCTGTCGTGGAACATCTCGGCGAGGGCGGGGGCGAGCACGTTGCAGAGACGCTCGGCGCGGTCGCCGTCGAAGAGTTCGAGGGGCGCTGGGATTTCGGGCGGCGGCGCGGCTGACTGAGGCGCGAGCGCGGGTGGCTCGTGGGCGGGGCCTGGCGTGAAGAGGGCGCGGTGCTCTGGGAGGATGAAGCGAAAGCCGACCCGCTCGGCACCGACCTGCACGTCGGCGGGCGGCTCGTCGATGGGAGCGTACTCGTGCTGAAGTGCCGCGTGCTGAGCGGCTTCGGGTTGGAGGGCGCCGCGCTTTATCGCTTCGCTGAATGCGGTGACGGGGGGCAGCGGCACGACGGCGGTGACCGGGGCGAGGGTGTCGAGCACGTCGAGCGCTTCGCGGGGGTGGTTGCAGGCGAAGAGGGCGTAGGCGAGGGCGATGCGCGACTCGATGCGCGCGGGTTCGAGCATGAGGGTTTCGGTGAGAGGCGCGAGGGCGTCGCGGGGCCTGCCGCTACGCAAGATCGCGGCGGCGCGGGTGTCTTGAATCGTCGCGCGGCGGTGGCTCGTCATCGGCCGGTCGAGCAGCGGTTCGAGTACGGCGAGGGCTTCGTCAAAGGCTCCAAGTTTTTCGAGGGCGGCGGCCTCGACCCAGGGGAAGAAGGTGTCGTTGGGGAGCGTCGTGCGCAGGCCGTGGGCGAGTCGCGCGGCGATGGCGTATTTTCCGATCGAGAAGAGTGGAAAGACGTAGCGGGCGTAGTCGACGACGGGTTTGCGCTTTGCGAAGTCGTCGTCGAACTGGGCGACGAGTTCGTCGAAGAGTTGGGGGTCGGGCAAGACGGCGGGGTTGAGGGCTTCGGCGTTTTGCGCGGCGGTTGCGGGGTCGAGGGCGGGCCATGCGGCGGCGAGGCGGGCCGAGAGTCGCAGGCGTGAGAAGCGGCTGTCGTTGGGGTCGCTTTGCAGGCGCTCGTCGCAGGCGTTGATAGCCTCGTCGAAGAGTTTGCGTTCGAGAAGCTGGGTGACGCGGGCGAGGTCGGAGGAATAGACGTGGGCAAGCGCGACGCCGTGCTCGCTCATCGAGATGGCGGCGTTTGCGATGTTGCGGCGAACCCACTCGACGCGCTCGTCGCGACGCTCGGGGGTGTTGGCGCCGTCTTCGGCGACCCAGTGGCTGATGAAGGGGTTGACGTAGGCGTTGGCCCAGTCGAGTCCGTGTGGGGCATGGTCGGGGTGTGGGGTGATGGTGATGCCGAGTTCGTGGCGTTGCTCGTAGAGGGGTGCACCGGGCATGAGCGAGAGCGGTCCGGGGTGGACTTCGACGAGCTTGCTCTGGTTGCGGGCGCAGAATTCGACGAGGATTTCGAGGTCTTGCTGGGTTTCGCCGGGGGTGCCGATGATGAGGCCCGATGAGACCGAGATGCCGAGTGAGGTGGCGGTGTCGAGGGCCTCCTGATTGGCGCGGGCGGTGGTGCCCTTTTTGAGTTTGCGCAAGACGTTGTCGGAGAAGTGCTCGAAGCCGAACGAGAGCCAGATGCAGCCGGCGCGCACCATTTTTTCCATGAGGGGGGGCGGAATGGTGGGCTTTGCGCGTGCGCTGCCACCCCATTTGAAGGGGGCGTCTTCTTCGATGATGCGGTCGCACATGCGTTCCATCTCACGCAGGGCGCCGTTGATCATGAGGTCGTTGAAGTTGAAGTGGGTGGCGCCGTAGCGTTGGTGATGGGCGAGCATCTCGGCGAAGACGTCGTCGCCACTGCGCTGGGTCCAGCCGCCCCAGAAGGGTTTGTCGGCGCAGAAGGTGCAGTTGGCGAGGCAGCCACGGCTCATGAGCATGGTGACGGTGGGTGCGCTTTTTGCGAACTCGGATTCGCCGGGGATGAAGTCGGAGAGTTGGAGGATGTAGTCTGCGGGCGGCATGTCGCTGAAGTCGGGCCACGCGATGCCGTCGATGGGGGCGATGTTGGGGCGGTCGCCCCCGTAGTGGATGTCGCCGTCGGCAAGGGGGACGAGGGTGCCGGGGACGGGGCGGAAGGTGCCTTTTGTGGAGTAGTCGGCGAGCAGGTCGAGCAGAGCGGCTTCGCCTTCGCCAATGACGGCGGCGTCGCAGACTCCGGTGCGTAAAAAGAAGCGGGTGGTGTCGTCGTTTTTGAGGATCGAGGGGCCGCCGAAGATGATGCGGACGCGGGGGTCGCGGCGACGAAGCTCTTGCGCGGTGACGAGTGAGAGCAACGCGGTGTTGCCCATGACGGTGAAGCCGACGACGTCGGGGCTGGTGTCGAGAATCGCGGTGGCGAAGTCGCGGGCGACGGCGTGGCAGAAGTCGCGGGTGGCTGCGACGTCGGGCGAGAAGTCGTCGTAGCGGTCAGAGAAGAGGGTGCGGAAGACGTAGGAGCGTTCCCAGAGTTTCCACGAGTCGCCGCTCCAATAGGCGAGTTTGTCGGGGTCGTGCTTACGCAGGGTGCGGTGGAGGCGGGTGTTGAGATCGAGGCAACGGGTGTCGTAGCCGTGCTGCTTGAGGGTGCCCGCGAGGTACGCGGGGCCAAGGGGTGGCGCATCGACCGCCCAGATGGGGCAGAGGGTGAGGGTGACGCGCGGTTTGTGAGAGTTGAGCACGCGCAAGCCTTGTCGACGAGCGCGGGATAGCCCGCGCCGATGAGATTTCTCCCGCCCAGAGGTGAAAGTTTACCGCGCTTGGACTATGCACCGCAATCACGACTGGATTTGGAGGTTTTTATGTCACGCGCGAAGAAGTTTCTGGTGAGGGGTCACGCGGCAGGTTTGGCGCATGGGTTGGCGTGCGTGGCGGCGTTTGCGCTCGTGGCGGTGGCGGGGTGCGTGCCCGACCGTTCGCTCGATGGGCTTCCATTTGCGTTTGACCCGAACGAGTACCCGGAAGACCCGAGCACGACGGGGGCGATCGACGATGATGATGCCGGTGATGATGATGCCGGTGATGATGATGATGGCGATGATGATGACGCGACCGATGGAGACACGGGCGAGACCGGAGAGACTGGTGACACGGGTGATGAGGGCGGGGTTGCGAGCGGCGTGATTGGGGCCGATGGTGGGCGGCTGTCGGTGGCGGGGTTTACGCTCACGGTGGGGGCGGGTGCGTTGGCGGGTGACACGGCGTTGACGCTGACGGTGGGTGAGGTGGAGGGGCTTACGTTTGAGTTGCCGGCGACGGTGACGGCGGTGAGTTTGCGGGCGGTGGTTGGCCCTGCCGGGGTTACGTTTGGCGGGGCGACGACGTTGCGGGTGGCGACGCCGGGTCGCGGCGAGGGTGCCGTGAATGTGCTCGCGGCGGATGAGACGGCGGAGGCGGGCTATGCGGTGATTGAGCCGACGAGCGATGACACGGGTTCGTTGGTGATCGAGGTGGCAGGCAGCGGCGAGTTTGTCGCGGTCGAGGCGGTGGAGTCTGGTGAGACGAGCGACACAGGCGAGACTGACGACACAGGCGAAGAGTGAGTGGGTCGTTAGAGCACACGCAAGACGAGGCACTTGAGGTAGCTGCCTTCGGGGAAATTGAGGCGTTCGGGGTGGTCGGGTGCGGGTTGGCGGCGCTCTAAGATTTGCACCTCGCGGTGGGCGTCGGCGGCGGCTTCGGCGACGGTGATGCCGAAGTCTGCCCAGCTCATGTGGTGCGAGCATGTGCTGGTGATGAGGATGCCGCCGGGTTCGAGCAGGTGAAAGGCGCGGAGGTTGATTTCTTTGTATCCGGCGATGGCGCGGTCGCGGGCGTCGCGGGTTTTCGCGAAGGCGGGTGGGTCGAGGCTGATGGTCATCCAGCGGTCGCCGCGCATGACGGCTTCGCGCAGGTAATCGAAGGCGTTGGTTTCGAGGATGTCGACGCCGTCGATGGCGTTGTCGGCGGCGTTTTCGCGGATGCGGGCGCAGGCGTCGGCGGAGGCTTCGATGGCGGCAAAGCGGCCTTTGCCCTCGCGGGCGAGAATCGCTTTTGCGGCGTGAAGGAGGAAGCCGCCGTGGTAGCTGAAGACGTCGAGAAAGTCGCGGCGGGCGTAGCGTGCGGCGGTGATGCGGTTGTCGCGCTGGTCGAGGAATCCGCCGGTTTTTTGTCCGGCGAGGGGGTCGACGCGCAGGGTGATGTCGCCCTCTCGGTAGGTGACGGTGCCGCTGAGTTCGCCGCGGATGATGCGGGCGCGTTGTTCGAGTTTTTCGTAGGTGCGCACCTTGCTGTCGTTGCGCTCGACGATGACAGTGACGAGGTTTGCGAGGCGGTCTTCGAGCCAGGTGATGATGTGGGGGAAGAAGAGGTCGGCGGTCTGGTTGAGGGTCTGGATGACGGCGACGTTGTGGAAGCGGTCGATGATGATGCCGGGGAGTCCATCGGCTTCACCGTGGACGAGGCGTTCGCCCGACTCTGGTTGAGCGGGGGCGAGGGTGCGGCGAAAAGCGAGGGCGCGGTCGAGGCGGTTGTAGAGCCAGTCGAGGGAGACGATTTCGCGTGCGTCGTGGGCGTGGTGGGGGGTGGGCGGCGCGCACATGCGCAGGCGAATTTCGCTTGCGGGGTTGTGGAAGGCGTAGCCGAGGTGCCTTCCGCGCGTGGTGAGGACGGCGACGGGGCCGGGCTTGTCGGTCGTGGTTGAGACGACGTCGCTGCGGTAGACCCACGGGTGCCCAGACTCGATGCGGCGTGCGCCGTTGTCGCGGATGGTGGCCTGCGGGTGGTCGGCGAGGGCGAGTCGGGGTTGTTCGTCGCGAGATTTCATGGCGCTGACGTTCACGGTGTTTTGCCTGCGTTGGGGGTGAAGGCAGGCTCGATGCGCTGCATGACGCGTAGCATATCTTCGGGGACGGGGGCTGTGAAGCGCAAGGTTGCGCGGGTGATGGGGTGCTGAAAGCTGATGGCGAGTGCGTGGAGCGCGGTACGGGTGAGTTTGGCGACGGCGTCGCGGGTTGGGGTGTCGCGAATCGAGTTGATGCGTCGCTCGGCGGTGTAGAGCGGGTCGGCGACGATGGGGGTGTTGCGGTCGGAGAGGTGGACGCGAATCTGGTGGGTGCGTCCGGTGCGGGGGTGGACTTCGACGATGGCGAGTCCGTGCGAGGCGGCGACGACGCGGTAGTGGGTGATGGCGGGGCGGCCGTTGCCGGTGCGTGAGGTGAAGAGTTTGCGGGCGTTGGGGTTGCGCTCGATGGGGGCGTCGATGTCGCCTTCTTCGGGTTTGGGTACGCCGTAGGTGATGGAGAGGTAGGTTTTTTCGACGTGGCGGTCGGCGAAGGCGCGCGAGAGGGTGGTGTGGGCGGCGTCGCTTTTGGTGACGACCATGACGCCGCTCGTGTCGCGGTCGAGGCGGTGGACGATGCCCGGTCGCATGACTCCACCGACGCCGGAGAGGTCTTTGACGTGGTGGAGTAAGGCGTTGACGAGGGTGCCGTCGTCGTGTCCGGCGGCGGGGTGGACGACGAGTCCGGCTGGCTTTGCGATGACGATGAGGTGGGCGGGTCTTCGTAGGGCACGGCGAGGGGAATGTTTTGGGGCGGTGGCTCGGCGGGGGTTGGCGGCGGGGGTGCGAAGGTGACGCGTTCGCCGCGTTGCACGAGTTTGCGCGGTGGGGCGACGGCGTCGTTGACGGTGATGGCGTGGGCGTCGATGTGGCGCTGGGCCTGGCTGCGGGTGAGTGGTGCGAAGGCGCGCGAGGCGAAGATGTCGAGGCGGGTGCCGTGGTCGGCCTCTTCGACGGTGACGGTCTTCGGCTGCGGTGGTTCGGCGGGTGAGTTCGCGTAGGGGGTCATGGGTGCATTCATGGGTGGAGAAACATCGCGTCGCCGTAGGAGAAGAAGCGGTAACGCTCGCGCACGGCATGGCGGTAGGCGTTGAGGATGATGTCGCGCGAGGCGAAGGCCGAGACGAGCAGCATGAGGCTCGACCGGGGCAGGTGGAAGTTGGTGATGAGCGCGTCGGCGTTGCGGATGCGGTAGCCGGGGTAGATGAAGATCGAGGTTGATTCGCTCAAGTCGCGGGGGTCGTGGGTCTCATGCAGATCGGCGAGGGTGGGGAGCGACTCTAATGTGCGCAGGCTGGTGGTGCCGACGGCGATGATGCGGCGCTTGTCGCGGCGGGCGGCGATGAGGGTGGCGAGTGATGATGCGGCGACGTGGTAACGCTCGGCGTGGAGGGTGTTTTTTTCGACCTCGTCGTGACGCAGGGGGAGAAAGGTTCCGGGGCCGACGTGGAGGGTGACGGGGGCGAATTGGACGCCAATCTCGGTGAGGGCGTCGAGGGTCTCGCGGGTGAAGTGGAGTCCGGCGGTGGGGGCGGCGACGGCGCCGGGCTTGGTGGCAAAGACGGTCTGGTAGCGCTCGCGGTCGCGGCGGGCGCGGGGGTCGTCGGGGCGGGCGTGGCTGTCGCGGTGGATGTAGGGGGGCAGCGGCATGACGCCGAATCGTTGAAAGAGTTGCGCGCCGTCGAACGGGGTTCCGTTGGCAGATTCGAGACGCACGAGCCAGACGCCCTGCCCGCGCGCGGCTTCGATGACGAGGCGCAGCGTCGAGTCTACGTCGTCGCCAGAGACGGGGTGGAGCGCCATGCCGACGTGAAGCGAGCGCGAGGGGCGTGCGAGGGCGAGCCAGCGGTCGGCGGAGACGGGTTCGGTGAAGAGAAATTCGACGCGTCCACCGGTGGCGGGTTTGACGGCGAAGACGCGGGCGGCGAGCACCTCGGTGTTGTTGAAGACGAGCACGTCGCCTTCGTGCATGAGCGAAACGATGTCGCGAAAATGGCGGTCGCAGAAGGCGCCGGTTTCGCGGTGTACGGTGAGCAGGCGCGAGGCTCCGCGATCGACGGGCGGGTCTTGAGCGATGAGTTCTGGCGGCAACTCGAAGTCGAAGTCGTCGAGGTTCATTCGATCACGTCGTCGTCGTGTGGGTTGAGTCCATGCAATGCGGGTGCGGGGTTTTGTGGGTCGGTGGCGGTGTCGCGGGGCGGCGCGTGTGCGTCGGCGGTGTCGCGGGGGGCCGCGTCTTCGGCGGCAGAATCTTCGTAGAGGGTCTGTAGTTCGGCACCACGGTAGAAGTGGAGGAGGATGCGGTCGTAGGTGTCGCCGGCTTCGGCCATGCCTTTGGCGCAGTATTGGCAGAGGCCGACCCCGTGTCCGAAACCTTTGCCGCGAAAGCGGGCTTTGCCGCCTGCGACATCGACCGAGAAGTTGGTGCTGGGCAGTCTCTGGTAGCCGACGATGCGGCGCAGATCGCTTGCGGCGATGGTGAATTTGCCGGCTTTGGTGCGCACCTCGATGTTGCGTGCGTATCCGCCAGCGTAGCGTGAGGCGACTTTGAGCGATGTGACATTGCCGCGGATGCCGCCGAGCCCTGCGAGCGACTTTGTGAGGGTGGCGAGGGGTACCGACTCGACCCATGCGGCGCGGGGAGATTTTTCGCCGGTCTTGCAGGCAACGCTGGGGAGGTAGGGCAAGGGGCGGCCCCAGATTTCGGTGCCGGAGGCGGTGTCGCCGACGCAGGTGCTGTGGAAGAAGGCTTCGACGGGGCGGTTGTCGTAGACGAGTACCTGTCCGCGGGTTTCGACGACGGCGCGAGCGACGGAATCGGGGATGCGGGCTTCGCCGCCGTAGACCTGGCTCAACACGGTGGCTTCGACGTGGGCAAAGTAGCGCTCGGTTTCGATGCGGCGCGAGAGGGCGTAGGTGCGGGCTGCGACGGCTTGCGATTTGAGGGCTTCGAGGGGCCAGCCGGGGGGCATCTCGTGACCGACGACACCCATGAGGTAGCGTTCGAGTCCGACCTCGGTGACGATGACCATGCCGCCGCTGTCGAGATCGCGGACGACTTCGAGGGGGGTGCTGTAGACCTTGCCGTTGAGGCGGGCCTGTCCGCTGTCGCAGTCGAGGGTGATGCCAGAGAAATCGCCGTCGATGCCGGAGATGGTGAGGCCCGATGGGGTGGGGGTGAGGGTGATGCGCTCGGGCGAGATGCCGACGACTTCGCCGACACCGCCGTTTTTGAGGATGACGGAGGTGCGCAGCGCGAGTCCGACGATTTCGATGGGGGTGGTCGAGCGGGCGACGGCGACGCGCACTTCGGGCTCGGCATGGGCGGGTGATGCGGGTGCGATGCTGGCGACTAGCGCGCAGATGGTGATGAGGGCGACGAGTGCAGAGCGCACGCGCATCAGGGGGCGGTGGTAGCTGGCACCGAGGGTGCTGTGTCTCTGGGTGTGGTGTACGCAAGCTCGTTGAGGCGTTCGAGCAGGCGGGTTGCGATGTAGCGGTGCCCGTCGGCGCTGGGGTGCGTCGTGTCGGTGAGGTCGTCGGGTCGTTGAAAGGCTGTTTTGTCGAGCAAACACGAGGGTTCCAGATCGAGCACGGGGATGCGGTCGCGCGCATACGCGGTGCGCAGTTTCGCATAAAAGTCGTGGCAGCGCGAAATCATGTCAACGCCGACGTCGGGTTTGCGAAAGTAGGGGAGCAGGATGACGATGACGCGCATGCCGTTGTCGGCGAGCTGGCGCGGAAAGGCGATGGCGTTGGCGAGGGCTTTGGCGGTGATGGGGCCGTCTTTGTATTCGCGGGCGGCGACGTTGAGGGTGAGCATGTGGCGGT
>CAZXXB010000037.1:6536-10658 GCA_964644185.1 uncultured Myxococcota bacterium | reverse complement strand
GGGCGGTGGGGGGCGGCCGGGGGGGGGGGGGTGGGCAGGTAGATGCTGTTTTCGACGCGCAAGACGAGGTTGCCGTCGCTGTCGTTGGGGCAGACGGCGACGATGGCGATGTGGGCGTTGAGGTTGAAGTGGTCGAAGGTGGGTTTCCACTGGCTGGCGTTTTGTCCGGGGCTGGCGAGGTTGAACGACTCGATGGGGGCTTTTGCGGCGGCGCGCAGGGCGTCTTCGGTGAGGTTCTCGAAAGTGTGGTTGACGGGGACGCCGATGCCGGCGGCGACCGAGTCGCCGATGACGACGAGGCGGGTGACGCCCTGCGGGGGCTCGCGCGAGACGGGGCCGGTGTCACGGTCCCACATGCCGAGGCTGTTTTGCGAGCAGACGTTTTTGCGCCAGACCCAGCCGACGTCGTCGTGCTCTTTGACTTCGATGCAGCGGGCTTCGTTGTGGAAGGTGTAGACGGCGGAATCGAGTCCGAGTGCGGGGGCGAGCAGTTCTTCGAGGGCGACGACGGCGGCCAGCAGCATCGCGGTGAGTGCGATGGTGAAGGTGATGCGGCGGGGTCGCGAGATGGGTGGCACGGGTGACACCTTGGGGCTTGTCGTGTTGACCGGCTGTGCGGCGGGGGCTAAACCCCGTCACGAGTTCAGGGCACGAGATCGCGCGACCCGGGTGCAGCGAAATGATGCAGCCACGAGACGACGTGAGGTGGGGTTACGATGCCGCAATCGCACGCGCAACGCTACACGGATGAAGAGCGGCGGCTATTGGCGCCGTATGTGACGAATCTCGACGAGCCGATTTACTGCTTTACGGCGTTACCACCAGAAGTGACGGCGGTGCTGTTTGCGTATGTGAGTCGGTCGCCGGTGTCGTTTCGCGACAATCTGTTGAAGCTGTTGAACGAGGGCGACCTGTCGCTGTTTCACAGTGCGGAAGACCTGACGTCGGCGGCGTACGCGGAAGAAGACCGGTTTGGCGCGGCGGTCGAGAAGGCGAAAGCGTTTCACGAGAAGTGGGTCGTCGGCTACGGGCATGCGTCGGTCGCCGAACACGCCGACATCAAGTACGCGGTCGAAGACGTGTCGATTCTGGCGTCGAAGGTGCTCGAAGACAATCGGCTTGGGGCGTACACGGAAAAATCGACGCGGTATCAGGTTTATGACCGGACCAAGTTCTACACGGATGCGTCGGTCACAGGGTCGGGTGTGGCGGGGGTGTATGGGGCGGCGATTGACCGGCTCTTCAACGCGTACAGCGGGTGGTACGACGAGCTTCTGCCGGCGCTTGCCGAGGCGTTTCCGAAACCGGAAGGGGCGAAGGAACGTCCGTGGAAAAATAGCCTGCATGCGAAGGCGTGCGACGTGGTGCGGTATCTGCTGCCGGCGGCGACGTTGACGTCGATTGGGGTGAGTATGAATGCGCGCACGGCGGCGCACGCGATAAGCAAGCTCATGTCGCACGAGTTGCCTGAGATGCGGGCGATTGGCGGCAGGATGCGCGACGAGGGTGAGCGGGTTTGTCCGGCGTTGTTGAAGTATGCGGGTGAGAAGCCGTACCTGAGAGAGACCCCGAAGGCGTTGCGCGAGCTTGCCGAGCGATTGGCGATTGATGCGCGCGCGGGTGAGGCGGGGGTGCCGTTTCTCAGCTCGGGTGATGATGGGTATGCGCGGGTGACGTTGTTGCACGCGGATGTGGATGCGGAGGAGCGGGTGCTTGCGGCGGCGCTTTACCCGATTGTGATGCGCGAGGGGGCGAGCGACTACCGTGCGGCGATGGCGGCGACGCGGTCGCTGAGTGACGGTGAGCGTGACGCGGTGTTTGACGAGATGTTCAGCGTGGGCAGGCTGGGTGATTTCGATTGGCCGCAGCGGGCGCTCGAGGCGACGAGCATCACGTTTGAGCTCGTGTGCGACTATGGGGCGTATCGCGACATTCAGCGGCATCGGATGTGTACGCAGATTGCGCGCGAGACGGGATTTGCGGATGGGTATGACGTGCCGATGGGGCTTGAGCTGATTGGCAAGTCCGAGCGGTTTCACGAGTTGATGGGGCTTGCGGCAGAGGCGGGTGCCGAGGTTGCGGCGGAGTTACCTGAGCAGGCGGCGTATCTCGTGCCGCTCGCGTATCGCAAGCGGGTGCTGTTTTCGATGAACCTGCGCGAGGCGTGGCATTTTGTGCGGCTGCGCAGCGCCGAGGGTGGGCACGTGAGTTATCGGCGGGTGGCGCAGGCGACGTATGAGATGGTGCGTGCGACGTTTCCGCGGCTGGGCAGGTATTTCCGGTGCGATTACGGGAAGTATGACCTCGACAGGTTGGCGAGTGAGACGCGGCAGGAGCATCGGCGCGAGAAGCTGGGGGCGTCGCACGGCGCGATGTCGCCGACACATGGCGAGCAGGGTTGATGGCGCACGATGAACTGGGCCAACCGGATTACGATTGCGCGTCTCGTACTGCTGTACACGCTGCCGTTTCTTTACACTGAGCGCGAGCATGTGTGGCTGTTTACGGTGGGGTTTGCGGCGCTGACGACGTTTGGGATTTCGCTCGACCTGAATTTGCGAGGGGCGCTTACACGGGTCGCGAAGTTCGTTCCGTGGAGGGTGGTGGGATTTTTTGGGTCGGGGGCGTTTGCGTACTGGGCGTACGGGCTGATTGGCGACAAGGCGGGGCTTTATTTCGCGTTTGCCCTGTTTGCGATCATCGGCGTGGGTGACTGGCTCGATGGGCATCTGGCGCGCAAGCCGCGTTTTGATGCGGATGGGAAGGTGGTGGGTGACCACTCGACGAAGCTTGGTGCGCTGCTCGACCCGATTGTCGACAAGGTCGCGGTGGTGCTGGCGATGTGCATCATTTTGTATTTTGGCGTGGGGCACGGGTGGGCGTTGTGGGCACTCGTGTTGCGCGAGTTTGTCGCTGTGACGCTGCGGTATTTCAATATTTCGGCGGCGATGGACGAGGCGCAGCATGGGGTATCCGCGAAGGCTCCGCAGTCGTGGGATGAGTTGATTGCGAACGCGGAGTTTAACGAAGGCGACCGGGCGGTGCTGGTGCGCGCGCGGCATGCGTTTGACGTGCTGGGGGCGTTTGGGGCGGTGTTGTTTCGGGTGATTGCGTTTTTGTATCGCGCGACGGTGATTCCATGGATCGTGTACGAGGGGTTGGCGCGGTACGTATTCAAGGCGGGGTATGACAAGCGGCACGAGAAGGGCGGGTTGAATGTGGCGCGGGCGCGGTGGGTCGGCAAGGTGAAGAATTTCATTCAGATCGTGTTCATCGCGATACCGATGTTCGTGGTTGCGGTGGCGTTGAGTCCGCCGCCGTACGTGACGCCGGTGTCGACGAATCTGTTCGGGGTTTTCGTGGTGTGGCTGTGCAACCTCTTGGTGGGTGGGTTCACGATTTACTCGGGCGTTTTGTACGTGCAGATGGACAGGGCATACATCTTTCGCGAGGTGGTGCGACGGCGGATGGAAGACCGGCTGCATCCATCGCAGCCGCCGCCGGAGTCGATGGCGGATGATCGGTGGTTGCGCGCGCGTCCGAAGGGGTTGCTGGCGGTGCTTGCGAACTACGGCGACTCGTACGTGATGGCGACGCTGCTGATTTTTTTGACGACGATGGGGCAGATACATCCGCTGTTTCTGGCGCTGGTGCTAACGCTGCGGTTCGTGAGTTGGGGGGTGGAGATTTTTGCGTTGCAGGAGGGGCTAGTGAGCGACCTCGATTATGACCGGCGGACGGTGGCGCCGGCGATTACGCTGTGGGTGACGGGTACGGTGCTGGCGTTTTTGCCGGGCAATGAGATTACGGCGGAGTTGCTGTTTGCGGCTGGGTTGCTGATCAAGTTCTGGGGCTTCGAGCACATGCATCCGCGGTTCTGGCGAACGGTGTACCAGTTCGTGAAGACGCGGGGGTGAGGGACAACAACGTGAGCGAGACGAAAGCAGGCGAGATGATGGAGGCGAAGCGCCCTGCCCTGTTGATGCTGCGCGGGTTGTCGCGCGAGCAACGGCACTGGGGCGCTTATCCAGACCGGGTGCGCGCGGCGTTGCCGGGGCTGCGGGTCGAGCTGCTCGACCTTCCGGGTGCGGGAACGGAGTACCTGCGTGACTCGCCGACGAC
>CAZXXB010000037.1:5554-6499 GCA_964644185.1 uncultured Myxococcota bacterium | reverse complement strand
CCGACGACATTCGCGCGCGGTGGCTTGCGCTGCCTCATGTGGGTGAACATCGGTGGGCGCTGTTTGCGATGTCGCTCGGGGGGATGATCGTGCTCGATTGGGGGGCGCGCTACCCTGATGATTTTGGTGCGCTGATCGCGTGCAGCACGAGTTCGGCGGGGCTGACGCCGCCGTGGAAGCGGATGCAGCTTCGGGTGATTCCGCGTGTGATTGCGACGCTTGCGCGCAGAGACCCGCTTGCGCGTGAGCGGGCGGTGCTGGCGATGACGACGGCGCTGAATCCGAACCTCGATGCGATTGCCGAAGAGTGGGCGGCGGTGCAGGTTGAGAGGCCGATGAAGCGGGCGAACGTGGTGCGGCAATTGCGGGCGGCGATGGGGTTTCGCGTTACGGGTACGCCGAGGGCGAAGCTGTTGTTGCTGGCGGGGGCGGGTGATGCGCTGACCCACCCCGATGCGACGGCGGCGCTTGCACAACATCTTGGTGTGCCGAGCAAGATTCACCCTCAAGCGGGTCACGAGCTTGCGCTTGATGCGCCTGAGTGGCTGTGCAGCGAGACCGTGGAATGGTTGCGAGCGACAGGGGTCGCGTGAAGCGGGCGTCTGGCGTTGCGCGCGTCAGGTCTGGCAGACGGGGTCTGGCGAATGGGTCAGCAAACGCGTAGGCTTCGCGGACTTGCAACGAAGGGGAGAGAGCCATGTTTTCAAGGGGCAATGCGAGGCGTGACCGCGACGGCGAGGGTGGCGCGGGGATGGAACGTCCACGGTTTGTGACGTCACCGAGCGACGGGCTGATGACGACGGGTTCGTTGCCTGAGGGCAAAGACGGGCTGCCTCTCGTGGTGCGTCCGGTGCGGGGGGGGCTGAGTGCGGCGGCGCTTTCGACGTGGGTGACGGGCAACCATGCGTGGGTCGAGCGGGCGATTCTCGCGCATGGGGCGGTGTT
>CAZXXB010000037.1:2003-5402 GCA_964644185.1 uncultured Myxococcota bacterium | reverse complement strand
CGATACCGCAGCATTGCGAGATGAGCTTTTTGAAGAACGCGCCGCGGCGGTTGTTTTTTCATTGCATGACGCCGGTGACGGGGCCGGGGGGTGAGACGCCGCTGTGTGATTTTCGCGCGTTGTTGCGTGACCTCGACCCGATTGTGCGCGCGCGGTTTCAGGAAAAGGGTGTGACGACGATTCGCAACTATGCGGGGCCGAATGAGAAGGCGGGCAAGTTTGATTTGTGGAAGCTGAAGGGTTGGCCAGAGATGTTTGGCACGACCGACAAGGCGGTGGTGCAGGCGCAGTCTGAGCGCGAGGGGCTGACGGTCGAGTGGTTTAAGGGTGATCGGTTGCGGCTGACGAATTCGCAACCGGCGGTGCGGCATCATCCAGAGACGGGCGAGCCTGTGTGGTTCAATCACACGCAGGTGTTTCATCTGTCGGCGGCGGCGGGTGAGTTTCGGCGGATAGCGCGGCGGCAGCGGATGGCGGCGACGCTTGGGTTGGCGGCGTTTGCGGCGACGATGGTGGCGGCGAAGCGGGCACGGCTGAAGCCTGAGGAGCAGGCGATGCACTGTACCTACGGCGACGGCAGCGAGATACCCGACAGCGATATGGAGGCGGTGCGCGACGCGATATGGAAGAACCTCGTCGCGTTTCGCTGGCAGCGTGGCGACGTGGTGGCGATTGATAACTACGCGGTGTCGCACGGAAGGTTGCCGTATCGCGGCGAACGGATGGTGACCGTAGCGTGGGAGTGAGGGGCGAGGGGTGAGATCGCGCTTGTGCCTACGAGCAGCATCCGTCGGGGGTTGAGCCGTCGAGGCGGGGTTCGCAGGCCATGATGTTGCCACGGGTGTCGAGGGTGATGCGGCAGGCTGACTCGATGGCGGCTTTAAGCAAAGCTCGTCCGCGTTGCACGCGAGACTTCATACCGGGCAACGAAATACCGACCATCTCGGCAGCTTCGCGCTGCGTCAGCCCTTCAAGTTCGGTCAGTGTCAGTGCCTCGGCATAAGGTGATGGTAGCGAAGCGATGAAGGCGGCGATGTAAGGGGCAAGTGAGGCAGCGCCGCCCTCATCGGTGTCGTCGTGAGATGCGATGCCAAAGCCCGGTGGAGGCTCGCTGGCGCGCGACGCGACGACGGTGCTTGCGTCGCCGAGATCGATTGCCGCGACTGCAGAGGCAGAGGGGTGGCGCGCGCGATGGCGGTAGTGGTCGGTGATGGCGTTGCGGGCGATTGAGTAGACCCATGGGCCGAAACGCTGGTCATCTTGCAACGATGTCACCGAACGTTGCATGCGCAGGTAGATGGTCTGCATCACGTCGTCGGCGTCGGCCTGTGAGGCGATGCGACGCGTGACGAAGGGTCGAAGCTTTGCATCGAGCGCTCGCCACGCATCGCGTTCATCGGGGTGAATGAGGGCTTCTGACATGGCTCAGTCGCAGCATCCGGGTGCGCAGCAGGCGGCGGGGGTGGGGGCGCGGGTGACGGTGAGGGGGCCGGGCTTTTCGGCCTCGATGGTGGCCGAGGTGACGTAGTTTTCGGCACCTGAGCCGGGCAGCCAGCCGGCGACCATCTCACGGCTCTCGGGTTTGATGGTGACGCGCACGTTGACGAATCCGGCAGAGGCGAGGTGCGCCTCGATATCGGTGACGGCGGCGGCACCGGCGATGCAGCCGGTGAGCGCATCGACGCGTGAGGCGAGTTCAGCGGGCATGTCGGCGATGCGAACGATGTCGGAGATCGCGAGTCTTCCGCCGGGTTTGAGGGCGCGGAACGCGTCGCGGAAGACGGCCTGCTTGTCGGGGCTGAGGTTGATGACGCAGTTGGAGAGAATCACGTCTGCGGTGTCGTTGGCGACGGGGAGATGCTCGATTTCTCCGAGGCGAAATTCGACGTTGCTGGCGTTGAGGGTGCGGGCGTTGTTGCGGGCTTTGGCGATCATGTCGGCGGTCATGTCGATGCCGATGACGCGGCCTTTTGCGCCGACCTGGCGGGCGGCGAGAAAACAGTCGAAGCCGCCGCCCGAGCCGAGGTCGATGACAGTTTCGCCTTCGCGCAGTGCGGCGATGGCCTGCGGGTTTCCGCAACCCAGGCCCATGTTGGCGCCTTCGGGCACGGCGGCGAGATCGGCTTCGGTGTAGCCGAGGGCGAGGCTGGCGTTGGGGTTGGGTCCGCAGCAGCCGGGCGCGCACGAGGTGGAGGGCGCGTTGGCGACGGCGGCGTATTGCTCGCGCACGGCGGCGCGGACGGCGTCGGGGTTGTCGTGGTGAAGCGTGGTGGCCGAGGAATTGCTGGGTGACGTAACGAGCGCGGTCATGGTGAAGCCTTTCGGGTAGCTGTTTGCGAAGTGGTTCGCATCGGACGGTTCGGGTTGACGACTAGCGTCTGCAACGTGCGTGACCGTGGTCGATCACGCGGGGTTCTGTTTGAGAAGACGGCGCTCGGCGCCAAAAGATGCAAGCCGGTCGCGAAGGGCGTCACGGGCTGCGCGAAAGCGTTGAAGCAGCTCGTCGCGAGAGAGGGTGGGGTCGTTGCTCGCTGGATCGGGCAGCGGCCAGTGGAGGCGCTCGGCAGCGCCGAGAAATGCGGGGCAAACCTCTTCGGCGCAGAGGGTGATGACCGTCGCGACGCTCTGTGGGTCGATGTCTTGAACCGATTTCGAGGTGTGGTTCGAGATGTCGATGCCGAGTTCACGCAGGGCTTCGATTGCGAACGGGTTGACGCGTGTGGGTGCGCTTCCGGCGCTTTGAATGAGCAGGTCGTCGCGAAACATGGCGCGAGAGAGTCCGTGTGCCATCTGGCTGCGGGCCGAGTTTGCGACGCAGAGGAAGAGAATGGACGCGGGTGGGTTGGGTGTGAGCGGCGTTGTGGTTGTCATGGTGCGAAGTACCGTCTTTGCCACGCGAGGGCGACGTTGACGAGGGCGATGAGAGCGGGGACCTCGACGAGAGGTCCGATAACGGCGGCGAACGCGGCGCCGTGGTGGATGCCGAAGGTGGCGATGGCGACGGCGATGGCAAGCTCGAAGTTGTTGGAGGCTGCGGTGAACGAGAGCGTCGCGGATTGGGGGTAGTTTGCGCCGAAGCGGCGGCTCATGAAGGACGAGGCGGTGAACATGATACCGAAGTAGAGCAGCAGTGGCACGGCGATGCGCAGCACGTCGAGGGGAAGCTGCATGATGGTTTCGCCTTTGAGGGCGAACATCACGACGATGGTGAAGAGCAGCGCGACGAGGGTGAGCGGGCTGACGCGGGGGACGAAGACCGTCTCGAACCATGCGCGCCCGAAGCGGGCGATGAGGATGCGTCGCGAGAGGAATCCGGCGGCAAAGGGGATGCCGAGGTATATGGCGACGCTTTTTGCGATTTCGGTGATTGTGATGTCGACGCGGGCGCCGGTGAGTCCG
>CAZXXB010000037.1:0-1989 GCA_964644185.1 uncultured Myxococcota bacterium | reverse complement strand
AGAAAGGTGGCGAAGAACCACGCGTAGAATGGAAAGAAGAGCACCTGAAAGATCGAGTTGAAGGCGACGAGACCGGCGCAATATTCGGTGTCACCGCGGGCGAGGTCGTTCCAGACGATGACCATGGCGATGCAGCGGGCGAGGCCGATGAGGATGAGGCCCAGCATGTATTCGGGTTTGTCGGGCAGAAAGATGACGGCGAGCGTGAACATGAGCAGGGGGCCGACGAGCCAGTTTTGCACGAGCGAGAGGGCGAGCACGCGGCGGTTGCGAAAGACGGCGCCCATCTCTTCGTAGCGCACCTTCGCGAGTGGGGCGTACATCATGAGGATGAGGCCGATGGCGATGGGTATCGAGGTTGCGCCGATGCTGAGTGACTGGATGGCGGTGTTGATGCCCGGTGCGAGGTAGCCGAGCAGCACGCCGGCGACCATCGCGAGGAGTATCCAGAGGGTGAGGTAGCGGTCGAGAAACGAGAGCCTGCGCATCGTGGCGAGTGGGGCGACGTCGGCGGGAGAATGAATCGACATGACGAACCTCTGAGCGGGTAGGTGCGCGGGGCCCGCATGGGAAAGACGCGCGTCGAAGCGAAGGGATGCAGCGGGTCAGCTGCGTGGGTGAAAGGTTGATGCGAGGTGTTGGGCGATGCGGTTGCGAAGGTAGTTGGTACGCTCGGCGGCGAGCACGGCGCGGTGGATGAGCTTGCGGTGATGGGGGTTGAAGAGCACGTCAACGATGAGGGTGACACGGGTGGCGGTGCCGCGGTTCCATGCTCGGTGGAGGCAGGCATCGTCGAAGTTGAGCCATTGGCCTTCGTAGAAGGGGCGGGCTTCGCCGTTGACTTCGAGGGCGCAGCGTGAGGCGTCTCCGGCGTCGGGTGTGATGAGCCCCAAGTGGCAACGGATGACGCCTTGAGGTGCGCCGCGATGGGGACGAATTTCGGTGCCTGGGGCGATGGCTGAGAACGCGGCGGAGACCATGCCGGGCAAGCCTTTCAGGAGGCGCGCGGTGGTGGGGCATGTGCGGCAATTGGCGGCGACGGGGGCGCCCCATGCGTAGAGGGGTAGGAGCTTCCAGTTTTCGGGGATGTTGGGTAGGCCGGTGTCGTTGTAGTTGAGAAATTGTCCGGCGGGGGTGGCGCGGTATTCGTCGCGGATGGCTAGCCAATCGGCGGCGATGCGGTCGAGTTCGGGGCGGAAGGCGGTGGAGAAGAACGGGCCGCCGTTGCCGCTGAATTCGGCCTCGCGAAATAGGCGGTAGAGATGGGTGCGCCAGTCGGTGAGATCGCCTGCGGGCTTCATGGCTTGAGTCTACGCGCCCGGGCTTCGGGTTGGAAGTGTTCTGGCAGGAAGTGGGGGTCAGGGGGTGTCTTCCCAGACTTCTAGCACGATGCCCGGAATGCGACCGAACTCAGCGACGACGATCGAACACGTGGCGAGCTCGCTTTCATGCACGTGCCGTAGTCGTGCGCGAAGGCCGGGTGAGCGTCCGCGAGAGAGAGCAATGAGGACGTTGGTGTCGAGGACGTATCTCACGTGGCGACATCTGGTTCGTCGAGATCGCCTTCGTAGTCGACGTGCAGCGGTGCCGTTTCGGCAGAGCCGAAAAAACGATCAAGGCGCGCTTGCCACTCGGTTGAGCTGACGATGGGCGCGGTGGGAATCGGCCCTGGTGAGCGCACGTAATCAATCGAATCTGCGCGAGCCTCGACTGAAAGCACCTCGACGCGCAATCGCACATGCTCATGCGGACGGCTCAACGAAAGCTCGACACGGGCGACGCCTTTGGCATCCGTAGTGGATTCGACGACGAAGGCGGACATGGAAGCACCTCAACGCCAATCAATGGCGACGCTCTGGATAGTGCCACAGCGACGGGAATTCTCAACCGCAAAGTTATGGACGGGTGGGGAAATGCGTTTGCGGCGGTGCCCGAACTTTCGCGCCATTCATGGGGTGTTTCGCAGAGACCGGCCAGGACAATGGAGTG
>CAZXXB010000036.1:484-20615 GCA_964644185.1 uncultured Myxococcota bacterium | reverse complement strand
TTTGCCGCGATGTTCGTCGATTTTGAAAACGTCTTTTACTTTCTCAAAAACACGTATGATTTGACCGACGACGACGCGGCGGAAGCGTCGATCAACGTGCTCTCGTACCTCATCAACGAGTCGCGGCAGTCGCGCGAACACGAGATCATTTTTGCGCGGGCCTACCTCGACACCGACCGCATCGCGGCTGAATTGCGACGCCTCGCGTTTCTCGGCATCAAACCCGAACACGTGACGTCGACTCCGCAAAAATCGTCGGCGGATATCGCGCTGTCGCTCGACGTGCTGGAGCTGATGCACACGCGGCGCGAGATTGACGTGTATTACATCGTCGGTGGCGACCGCGATTACCTGCAGGTGTGCACGCGGCTGCGCGAGCACCTGAAGACGTTTTACGTGGCGGGATTCGACCGTGCGCTGAGCGCCGAGTTGCGCGAGTACGTCAACGCCGACCATGTGATTTTGTGCGACAAGATGTTTGATGCGTCGAACTACAGCCGCGCGACGCAGCTTCGCGCTGAAGACCTGCGGCAACGGCGGTCACTCGCCCCGTCGCCGGGGTTTTTGGGCGGCGGTTCGACAAACGGGGCGGGCAACGGTGGGGCTGGCGGCGCGGGTGCAGGCAACAGTGCAGGCGGTGCCGCAAGCGGTGGTGTGGGCGGTGGTGCGGGCAGCAGTGGCAGCGCGAGCAACCCGGGCAGTGGTGCGGCGGCTTCGTCATCGTCATCGTCAGCAGCGACATTGGCGGCGGCGACGGCGTTACCGGCGAACGTGGTCTACAGCAGCGGGCCATCGGGCAGTACGGGTGTGGGGCGCTGGGATCGGTATGACCCCGATGCGGACCATGAGTGGGAGTTGCGCAGCGTGCGGGCGATCTTGCGGTTCATGGCGGAGAAGAATGTGAGCGAGGTGTGGTTGAAGCCGTTTTTGTATTTCATCGACAACGAGCCCGAGTTCGCGTTGATGAGTCCATCGCAGCGGCGGGGGTTGATTCGGCGGCTCGATGAGGTGGGGGCGGTGGATGTGGAGCAGCGGGTGGGTTCGCAGGGGCAGCAGTATCGTGTGATTCGGGTCGCGCGTGAGCATCCGCTGGTGCAGATGGCGCTTGACGAGGCGAGCGAGGCGACATGAGCGGTCGCATCACGCGTCCGGGGCGGACAGTGGTGGCGGTGGTGGTGGCGTGGGTGGTGGTACCATTGCTTGTCGTCGAGTTGTTTGCGCGGCTGCTTTCGTTCGTGCAGTGCGAGCCCGAGGTCAACGCGCGGGCGTCTGCGATACCTGGGTTGTTGTTTGAGCCGACGGCGGGGCCGCATCGGCTTGGGTTTCGGACGCCGGACCATGGGTTTGAGCGTGAGGCGGGGGTGTATCGTGTGGTGGTGCTGGGTGATTCGGTGACGTTTGGCAGCGGGGTGCGGATGGAGGAGACGTTTTCGGCGGTGGCCGAGCGCGAGTTGAATGAGGGGCGGGTGGTCGCGCGAGAGCGAACGCGCTTTGTGGTGATGAGCGCGGGGGTGCCGACTTATAACGCGGAGCAGATTGAGGCGACGTATCGGCATCGTGTGAGTCGGTATGAGCTTGAGCATGTCGTCTACGCGTTTCATCCGGGTGATTTTCTGGCGAACGTGGGGTTCGAGTCGGTGTTTAGTCCGGGCTTTGGCGTGGTGTTTCCGAAGCGGGTGGTGGAGTTGGGTGTGCTGCCCGAGGCGGCGTTGCCGGTGATGCGGGTGTCGCGGTTCGCAAACATGGTGGGAACGGCGCTGGTGGCGCGTGCGTTGGCGCTCGATACGGCGCAGTTTGTGATGGGCGAAGATGACAAGCGGGCGACGGAGGAGCGCATTTGCGGGATGGGGGCGTTTGCGGCGTCGCGCGGGGAGCGGTTTACGCTTGCGCTCGTGAACGACCATGTGGCCGAACGCCCCGGTGTGTGCGAGGGTTCGTGGGAGTGCGAGGAGAGTGGTGCGCTGCTTCGCCGTGTTGGGCGTGCAGCGCAGTTGTGTGGGGTTGAGGTGCTGGATTTGACGCCTGTGTTGCGCGATGGGGGTGTGGATACGTTTCTCGAATCGCAGCGGGAGGATCGGTGCCATCCGAATGCGGCGGGGCACGCGCTGCTGGGGGCTGCGCTCGCGCGGCACATTGGAGAGGTGTCGCTACGTCGGTGACGCGGCGTGGGCACGTGACGAATGATGGCGGAGATTGATGACACGGGGGGCGCGGCGAGATGGTGGCGACGGGGCGGGCGTGTGTTGCGCGGGGTTGCGCTGGTTTTCGTGTGGGCTGTCGTTCCGCTGGTGGTGGTCGAGGGGGTGGCAAGGTTCGTCGCGGCGCATGGGGTTGAAGAAGAGCTGGATTATCGGGCGACGAGTGTTCCGGGGTTGCAGTTTGAGCCGCGTGGGGGGCCGAATCGGCTTGGGTTTCGGACGCCGGACCATGGGTTTGAGCGAGAGGCGGGGGTGTATCGGGTGGCGGTGCTGGGTGATTCGGTGACGTTTGGCAGTGGGGTGGCGATGGGTGAGGCGTTTGCGGCGGTGGCGGAGGCACGTTTGAATGTGACGACGGCGAGTGACGGGGCGCAGACACGGTATGCCGTGATCAACGCGGGGGTGCCGAGCTACAACACAGAGCAGGTCGAGGCGACGTATCTCCATCGGTTGAATCGGTATGTGCTTGACCATGTGATTTATGTGTTTCATCCGGGTGATGTGCTGGAGAACATTGGGTTCGATTCGGATTTGCGGGCGGGGTTTGGCGTGGTGTTTCCGAAGCGGGTGGTGGAGTTGGGTGTGCTGCCCGAGTGGTTGATGGGGTTGATGCGGGTGTCGCGGGTTGTGAACATGGTGGGTACGGCGCTGGTGGCGCGGTCGCTTGCGCTCGATACGGCGCGGTTTGCGTGGGACGAGGGCGATGTGGCGCGTGCGGTGGGGCGCATTTGCGCGATGGGCGTGGTGGCGCGGGGGCGTGGTGAGAAGTTTACGCTGGCGCTGATTGATGATCATGTGGCGGGGCGCGTGGGGGTGTGCGCGAACGAGTGGGAGTGCGTGGGGAGTGGGGCGCTGCTGGCGCGGGTGGGCGAGGCTGCGCGTGGGTGTGGGGTGCCGGTGCTGGATTTGACGCCTGTGTTGCGCGATGCGGGTGTGGATACGTTTCTTGCGGAGCACCCGGATGATCGGTGCCATCCGAATGCGGCGGGGCACGCGCTGCTGGGGGCTGCGCTCGCACGGCACATTGAAGAGGTGGCTGGGGCTTCAAATCGGTGAGCGCGTGGGCGGGTGAATGACGGCAAAATGTTGCGCGCATGTCATGCAATTGCACGTTTCTTCACACACTATTGACCATCACTCGACGACTCGCGGCATGTGACGCTTGATGTCACCTATCGTCACCCACTTTGATGGCGCACCTTTTGGCGCAACACGTCGTATTTTGCGTGTGCCAGAATGTTTTTTTGCTTGACGTCGCAGGTTTGATTAGTCAACAGTTGGATGGTCGTGCAATTTCGCTTTCGCACTCACAAACTGTTCTTAGAGGATACTAGAGGTTTACCATGGCATTTCCATCGTTTCCGTCGCTGGCTTCGGTTGGTTCGCGTGTATTGGCGCAGTACCGGATCATGAATGTTGACCCTGACAACGGCAATGACATGACTGCCGATGGATGGGGTGCGCCTTTTGCGACAATTCAGGCGGCCATCGATTACATCGTTGCGAATCGCACGGGAGGCAAGAAGGGGGTTGACAACGAATGGTGGGGCGTTGAGGTGGCGGTGGGGACGTATGATGAAGACATCGCGATTCCGGGCTGGGTCGAGGTGTTCTGCCGCACGCCGCGAGGGGCCCGGATCACAGGTGCGGCAGAGGGCGCTGGGCCAATCGTGCTTCTCGAAGGCGGTGCGGACGCGGAAGACCCGGAGTGGAAGCCATGCGCGCTTGCGAACGTCGTGATCTCGCGTGACGACACAGACCGTGATGACGCGTATGCGATCGAGGCGGGGCCGTACGCTGGTAACTCTGGCGGTTCAGCTACTCTCGACGACGCGGCATTCGTGCAAAACTGCCTGATCATCTGCACGCCGAACGCGACACCGACGACCGCGTTCCTGAAGGGGCTGCATGCTCACGGTGGGTTTCTGCGCATCGATCACTGCGACCTTGAGATTTCTCCGGCTGAGGGGGTCGAGATGCTCGCGGATACAGCGACGATGGAGATCGGGGAAGAGGAAGTTCTCACGGGCGGCCTTTTCGCGTTCACGTACACTTCGAACTCGTGCATCGAGAGTGCACCGATTCGCCTTGTCAACGAGGCGGTGCGGCGCGAGCTTGCGCTGGGCACCCAGAAGCCCGTGCCGCTCGTGTTGTTCCATTCGTTCGACAGCGCGGGTGCGCGAATCGAGGGGTCGATTGATACGGATTGGACGACGGCGCGCGGGGTGGGGGCGGAGGATGATTTCGGCTACACGATTCTGTGCGACGGCGCGACGGTCGCGAGCGTGAACTTTACGTACACGCCGGATACGCCGGCGTCGGACCCGCCGAATTGCGTTTGCTCGATGGTCAGTTACGGCGGCGGGGCATCGTTGCAGCCATCGATCACGTCGGTCACTGACGCGATTCAATCGACGAACGTCGTGGTTGAGTTTGTATCTCAGTGGAGTTCGGGTGTTCCACTGCCGGTGCTGGTGAACTCAAATGCCGACGTTGCGGGGCTGCCGTACGACAGTGACACGACGGGAAACCTGACTTCGACGAACGCGGCACTTACCGCCGCGTTGCGCTTCAGCCGCGATTTGCTCGCCAAGGGTACGGCGGGCATGCCACGTGGGGGCGCGCTTGTGACGGTTTCGCAGCGTTACGACTCAAACACCCCGGCTGGACTTTACGCGGACGGCGCGGACTACTACCTCGGCAGCGACCCAGCGGAAAACGCCGTGACGTTGCAAGCCGCAATCAACGCGGCGGCAATTACCGGCGGCGTTGTGCAAATCGGGCCGGGAAGCTCTGACATTGCTCGCGGAGGTGCCGCGTCGGCGATACTCGAGGTGCCAACCAACGTGACGCTGCGGGGCATGGGGCGCAATGCTACGGTGCTGGTGATTCGCGGAACCGAATCGATCACGAACTCCGCAGGGATTTTGCTAAACGGTGACAGCTGTGTTCTCGAGAACTTGGGAATTTTGGTCAACGCTGATGCAGATGTAGATGCAGTCGTGGTGCTCAGTGGGGGTCCAAACCACCAAGTCCAGAGTGTCAACATCCTCGCGGAGAGCAACGAAAGTGCTAGCCTTGAGGGGGTTGTGATTGACGGAACCTCCGGCAACAACATTCTCGTGTTCACGGCGGTTTCGATGGGCGACAGTGCCGCAAACGCGATTCGCGTCGCTGACGGAAGCACGTTTAACCACATATCGGGCTGCACGACCGGCGCGGATTACGGCAACGTGACGGTTGAGGACGGCTCCGAGAACAACAATATTCACGACAACGATTTCGTCGGGAACGTGAATATCGTGGGCAACACGAACAAGTTCTCCGACAATCGCGTTCACAGCGGCAGGTCGTTTACAACGTCGGCATCCGGGAATACCGTGACCAACAATATCTGGAATGGCGGCACCGCGACGTACGGAAGCGCATGGATCGGGCCAGGCGGCTCGACCGACACAAATCGGCCCTAGTCGCGAAAAACGCGGGGGGCCTCTGCTGACCGGTGGTCTTGTAATGGTCCGGGTGCCTTCGCGCGTGGCGTTGAGCATGATGCCGAGCGCGTAGCGGGGTCTTTCATCACGACCGGTTCGTGTGCTTTGAGGGATTCACAGCGTGCTTCGCGATATTGTTCAACACAGCAAGGCGGCGATCTTCGGATTGCTGCCGACGGTGTTTTTCGCCCTGCTCCTCGAGGGCGGGGCGTTTCTTGTGCTTTGGACGCGGCAGGTTGAAGTGCCGCATGAGTCGCCTGAGTATCGTGAATTGCGGGTCGGTTTGCATCCATGGGGTGAAGTGACGCGCATACCGATTACGCCTGATGGGTCGCACCGCCACGAACCAGACCCGGCGACGGCGAAGAATGGCTGCGCGCACCTTGTTGTCGCGGGCGACTCGCAGGCGTTTGGTGTCGGCGTCAACGGCGACGAGACGTTCACGCAACTACTACGCGAGCGGTTGATTCAGGGTGGGCGCTGCGTTCGCGTCTACAACATTGCCTACCCCGCGGATGGCCCGGCGGAGCAAACGCAGCGGATTGTCGCGACGTTCGAAACGCTCAAGCCCGATGTCATCGTGATCGCCCAATACGCGAACGATCTTACGCAGATTGTAGACGCTGACGCGCTGCCGTTCGTACCGATGGGATTTGATGTCGAGCAGTTGCACATCGTGAAGGTGTTGAGGTGGCATCGTTGGGCATGGATGTACCGAAATCGCGAGACGACGCTGACGCTGTTTCCGGGTTTGTGGCCATTGCCTGACACATTGCCGAAAGAGATTCAGGCTGAGGCGCGAGTGCGTTACGAGAGGTGGCTACTGCGGCTGCGTGGGTATCTGACGGGGCGCGGTGTGGAGGTGGGGATGGTCGCATTGTCGGGGGTGGAGAATTTTCGGTCTGGGCTGCATTGGGAGGCCGACACGGTCGAGGCTGTGGCGATCGCGTCACGTGTACCGGTGTTGAAGATGTACCCGCATTTCGATGGGCATCGGGATCGGTATCCATTCGTGATGTATGAGGGACATTACAACGAGGACGGGCACAGGGTGATTGCGAGGGCGATGTATGAGTGGTTGCTGGGTGACGAGAATGGGCGGCCACGGTTTGCGCGCCTCGCGGATGCGGTAAGGATTCCGCAGACGGCGCCAGCCCCTTCAAATCGGTGAGCGCGTGGGCGATAGTGGGGTCATGCAAGCGGTAGCAAAGACGCAGGAAGGTGGAAGCGCGCACGGCGGCGGGCATGGTGGCGCGCACGGCAACACCGTGGCGCTCGTCGTGATCGGCAACGAGATACTGACGGGCAAGATCGCCGACGAGAACATCGTGACGCTGGCGAAGGCGCTGACGCGCAAAGGGCTGCGGCTCGTCGAGGTGCGTGTCGTCGCCGATGATGTCTCGGTGATTGCGGCGGCGGTGAATGCGGCGCGGGCGATGGCGTCGCTCGTGGTGACGTCGGGTGGGGTGGGTCCGACGCATGATGATTTGACGATGGCGGGGGTTGCGGCGGCGTTTGGTGTGGGGACGGCGGAGAACGTGACGATGGTGGCGTCGATTGAGGCGGCGCGGGGCAAGGCGATGCGCGAGGGTGACCCGTATCGGCGGTTGTGCGTGACGCCGGTGGGGGCCGAGATACGCAATGGGGGTGACCCGTGGCTTGCGACGGCGGTGATGGAGAACGTGTACATTTTGCCTGGGGTTCCGGCGTTGTTTTCGCGGCGGCTTGAGACGTTGCTCGATGAGTTTGTCGCGCGTGCGGGTTCGGTGCGGGTGCATACGGTGACGTTGAGCGTGCGGGTGGCGGAGTCACACCTTGCGGCGGATCTCGATGCGGTGGTGGCGGCGTTTTCGGAGGTTTCCGTCGGGAGTTATCCGAAATGGGATGAGACTGGGCACTGGGTGCTGGTGACGTTTGATGCGGTGGATGCGGCGAAGGGTCTGGCGGCGCTCGATGCGTTGCGGGGGCGGCTCGATGCGACGGTGATCATGGGTGAAGAGCGCGAAGCTGGCGAGCCTGCGGCATGAGTGGCGAGGGGGCGAGGGCGGGGGTGCGGGCTCCGGCGATAACAACGGTGCGGGGGCTTGTGTTTGCGCTGACGCCGGCGGTGCTGCTGTTTGCGGTCATCGAGTGGGGGGTGTGCGGGCGGCTCATGTTTACCGAGCGGACGATGACGTCGTTGAGGGAGACGCGGCGGGGGACGTATGAGACGCAGTTGGGGGCGTGGCCGTTTGGCGAGCGGCGGGTGACGACGCTGTATTTCAATGATTTTCCGGAAGTGTATGGGGATGTGCAGTTTGATGCGCTGCCGGTGAAGGGGTCGTGCGTGCATGTGGTGGTGACGGGTGACTCGCACACGTTTGGGGTGGCGGTGGGTGATGGCAAGACGTTTACCGATTTGCTGCGGGCAAAGGGTGCGGTGCATGCGCCGTGTGTGCGGTTTTTTAATGTGGCGTGGCCGGGGTCGAGCATTGTGACGCAGGCGCGGCGTGTGGAGCGGGTGCTTACGCGGACGGAGGCGGACGTGGTGCTGCTGGCGGGGTATGCGAACGATTTGACGGAGGCGGCTGGTGAAGAGCCTCCGTGGCTTGTGAACATGGGTGTGTCGGTGTTTGGGTTTGATGTGGAGCGGTTGCAGACGGTGCAGGTGTTGCGGTGGTTGCAGCGGCGGGGACTTTATCTTGCGGGCAAGACGTGGTCGGCGGATAGCGGCGCGCGTGGGGTTCCGCTGAATGGTGAGTTTGGGTTGCCGCTGATTGAGCCGTATCGGGGTGAGCTGGCGCGGAATTATTCGCGGCTCTTGGGTGAGTTTGCGGGGCGGTTGCGGGCGAAGGGGGTGAAGCTTTTGTATGTGGCGTTGTCGGGGGTGAACGATTTTCAGAGTGGGACGCACGACTTCGCGACGCTCGCGGGGGCGGCGTGCGAAGAGCATGGGGTCGCGTTTTTAGCGACGCACCCGGCGTTTGAGTCGGACCGGAGTTTTTATCCGATCACGATGTTTGAGGGGCACTACAACGACGCGGGACACGCGCGGCTGGCAGAGGTGATCTGGCCGTGGCTGCTGACGCAGGCTGTTAAAGATTAGAACAGCGTACGCAGGCCCTCGGCGGCGCGCTCAATGTGGTCACGGGCGCAGGAGAACGAGAAGCGGACGCAGTTGGCGCCGTGGAGTCCGAATGATTCGCCGGGGGCGGAGCCGACGCCGATTTTGTCGATGAGGAAGTTGGTCATGGCGCGGCCACCGGTTTTGCCTTCGTAGCCTTCCCACGAGGGGTCGATGCGGGCCCAGAGGAAGAAGGCGCCTTCGGGTTTGAAGACGTGGAGGACGGGTGCGCCTTTGATGCCTTCGAGAAGGAGGTTGCGGCGGGCTTCGTACTCGACGCGCATCGCTTCGGTTTCGTCTTGCGGGCGGGTGAGGGCGACGACGGCGCCGTATTGGGTGGCGGTGCTGACGTGGTTGATGGTGGAGCGCAGGAGTTTGCCGACGCGGTCGAGCAGGACGGTGTTGGTGGTGGCGAGGTAGCCGACGCGCAGCCCGCTCATGGCGTAGCTTTTTGACATGGAGTAGACGCTGACGACGCGGTCACCGGCGCCGGGCAATGAGCCGATGCTGACGTGCTTGCGTCCGTCGAAGACGACGTGTTCGTAGGCTTCGTCGCTCAAGACCATGAGGTTGTGGCGGTTGGCGATATCGAGGATGGCGGCGAGGGTGGCCTCTGTGGCCATTGAGCCCGTGGGGTTGTGGGGGGTGTTGATGATGATGAGGCGGGTCTTGTCGGTGACGCGCGCTTCGATTTCTTTGGGGTCGAGGGTGTAGTTGTTGGCGGCGGTGAGGGGCACGCCGACGGCCTTTGCGTGGCAAAGGGCGATCATGTCTTGCGTGTTGGTCCAGTTGGGGTCTTGGACGATGACTTCGTCGCCGGGGTTGAGGAGCGAGGCGAGGGTGACGAAGAGGGCGTTTGTGGCGCCGTTTGCGACCTGGATTTGTTTTGGCGAGGTGATGGGGAGGCGGTTTTCGCGGCGGACTTTTTCGGCGATGGCTTCGCGCAGTTCGGGGATGCCGCCACCCTGTGAGTAGTGGGTTTTGCCGGAGCGGATGGCGTCGACGATGGCTTCGGCGACGTGGGATGGGATGTCGAAGGAGGGGTCGCCCGATTCGAGGCGGCAGACTTTTCTTCCGGTGGCGGCGAGGGCGAGGAGGCGGTCGCGAATGGCGGGGATGCCTTCGGCGGAGATGTGGTCTGCGAGGTGTGGTGTGAGAAGGGTAGCGGTCATTTGGGTGGCCTGCGTGGGTGGGCTGTCGCGGTCGCGAGCTGTGAAGCTGAGGCGCCGGGTGGTGATGTGGAGAGGTGCGTCAAAAAGCGGCAAGACGGCCCAACGCGTCGTTGCGCGCCCACGGACTTGCGCACCGGGGGGGGACATATACCGAGTGTTGGCGGCGCGGCAAGCAGTTGTGACGCCTTGCCGCCCTCGCGGGCCTCTGTTACGCGTCTCACGCACGACGACGATGGAAGAATCGCGAGGCAGGTCGAGAGGCAGTCCGAGCGGCAGTCCGAGCGGGTTGCAGAGCGACAGCGAGAGCGACGAGAGCACGACCGAGAGCACGAGCGCGAGAGCAAGGCTGAGACCGAGACGCGGCGACCATGCAGAACACAGCGCGCAACAATTGCCGCGGCATCGCGGTGCTGAACCACAAGGGTGGTACGGGCAAGACGACGACGGCGGTCAACCTTGCGGCGGGGCTCGCCGAGGCGGGGCACCGCGTGTTGCTGATTGATGCTGATCCGCAAGGGGCGGTGGGTACGTCGCTTGGTATTCAGGGCGAGTACGGGACGCATCATCTTTTGGCGGCGCAGGCGGCGGTTGCCGATTGCGCGGTGCCGATTCGCGACAACCTCGATATCGTGACGACCGATCATCGGCTGGCGACGCTCGAGGCGCGGCTTGCGATGAACCCGGAAGAGCGGATGATTTTGCGGCGGGCGCTTGAGCGGACACCGGAGTACGCGTTTGTGGTGGTTGATTGCCCGCCCGCGATTTCTCCGCTTGTTGATGCGGTGCTGCTGGCGACGGGTGAGATTGTGGTGCCGGTGTCGTGTGATTACCTGTCGATGGTGACGGTGAAGCAGATATTTGCGACGGTGGAGCGGATGTCGCGGACGGTGACGCAGGCGGGTCATGCGCCGCGTGTGATTGAGGTGACGGGGGTGTTGCCGACGTTTTACGACGTTCGCAATCGCATCAGCCACGATGTGCTGACGACGCTGGAGAGTTATTTTCCGCAGAAGGTGTTGCCGCCCGTGCGGGTGAACACGAAGTTGCGCGAGGCGCCGAGCTGGCGCAAGACGATTTTCGAGTATGCACCGACGAGTCACGGGGCCGAGGATTATCGGGTCGTGGTGGAACATGTACTCTCGCGACGCCCGCAGGTGGGCGCGCCGCAGAAGGCGTCATGAGCGACGAAAAGAGCAACGAGAAGGTGGTTCGCAAGGGCCGCGTGGCGGCGGGTACGGTGACGGGCACGGCGGCGGTGGTACCGCCGGGTGATGCAGCGGGCACGGCGACGGGCGAGGCAGCCCGGCGTCGTGTGCGGGCGGCGACGACGCGGGGTCATGGGGCGCGTGCCAAGGCGCGCGGTGGGGTGCCTGAGTTGCCGCGAGGGGCGCTTATCGGGTGCACGATCAATCGCAATTTTCGTGAAGAGGGTGAGGCGTTCATCACGATTGCGCGGGCGAACCCTTCGGGTGGGCTCGACGTGGCGTATTTTACGGTGGACCTCGACAAGCGGCGGATTGTGGATTGCGATGGTTCGTTGCGGATGAGTGACGAGGCGTATTTGCAGGCGATTGCGCGGGCGTATGGGCCGGATGAGGCGCGCGAGTCGTTGAGCGAGCCGTCGGCGTGCGCGATTGTGAAGGCGGCGATGCATGGGATGGAGGCGTCGCGCGAGGAGCTTCCGCGAGAGTTCGCGAAGTTTTTCTCGTTGTTTTCACCGGCGGCGCGGGCAACCCCGGCGGATGCTGCTCCATTTGCGGAAGATGCGCGGGCGGAGCGCAAGCGTGCGACGACGGCGCAGCGGGCGGAGACGAATTCGCAGGATGTGCTGGTGTTGCGTGAAGACTTTGAGGCGCCGTCAGTAGACCCGTCGCATGTGTATCTGGCGCTGGAGATTTGCGAGAATTTTTTCTTTCACGAGCTGGATGATGAGGTGAAGCGTGAGGCGGTGGACCGGTTTGACCCATCGGGTGAGATTGGGCTGCCGGATTTTGAGGAGGGGGAGATTGAGATTGGTGAGAATGACGACCCGATGCGGGATTTTTTGCTTGATTGGGTGTGCGCCGATTTTGCGTTGAGTCAGGGTTTGACGGTGGCCGAGGTGGTGCGCGAGGTGCTTGGGCACATTTTGCCGGGCGACCTCAACGCGGCGCTCGTGGCGGTGCGGATGAGCCACTACGATTTTTATCGGGTGACGAAGCGCAATGGGGCGCAGCACATTGATTTGAAGTCGGAGAAATCGGGGCAGAAGGTGACGGTGTATGCGCCGACGCTCGACATGAGTTTGCACACGGGCGACACGGTGCTGGCGCGGGTGATACCGATTGCGCCGACGCCGGTGCTTTCGGCGGTGGTGGCGTTGCCGGATGGGGCGGCGGAGTGGTTGATGGGGTATCTTGATGAGTCGTACGGGGCGTTTCGCGAGCGCGAGCCGCTGTTGTCGTGGCGTGAGTTTATGAAGCGGCGCGGGCACACGGTGTTTACTCCGCTCGCGCAGATTGTGCAGGGTATCGAGGGGCGCGAGCCGTATGGTCTTGAGGATTATCTGACGCGTGAAGATGCGGCTCCGTCACTGGCGACGGCGCGGGCGGAGGACCCCGCGGCGTTTCGCAGCAAGGTGAATCGGTTGCAGGAGTTCATTCGCAGTGAGGGTGATGAGCCGCGCGACGTGTGGTTTGTGGAGTTGCATCCGAGTGATGAAGATCGTGAGCATCCGGATGGGGCGCTGATGCTGGATGTGGATGGTGTGCTGAAGCTTTTTTTTGTGGAGGCGACGATGCCTGAGAGCGTGAGTCGGTTGCTGGCGAAGCATGGTGTGCAGGCGACACCGTTTGAGGCGGCGCAGCTTGAGCTGTCTTTGCTGGGCACGTTCACGCGAGGGGATTGAGGTGGGGACGATTCGGTTGAAACGAGGCGCGGGGCGATGAATCACATTCGCGGTTTTGATGGGTTGCGGGCGATCGCGGCGCTACTCGTCGTCGGCTACCACTACGGGCACTATGTTCCGTTCGGGTGGATTGGGGTGCCGATTTTTTTTGTGATCTCGGGGTTTTTGATCACGCGGATATTGGTCGCGGCGCGCGAGAAGGCGAAGGTTGGCGCGGGGGTGCAGCAGGGGGCGGCGGGGGCGGCGGGGGCGACGAGGGCGACGAGGAGCGGCGAGCAGAGTTACTTTCGGCGGTTTTACTGGCGGCGGACGCTGCGAATTTTTCCGTTGTATTATTTCATCGTGTTCGCGACGGGGGGGCTTTATCTCGCGACGGGTAAGCCGGGGTCGTTTCCGCTCGATGTGGGGTATCTGGTCACGTACCTCTACAACTACGTGTTCGTGTTGACGGGGAGAGAGGGTGGTGCGTTTTTTTCGCACTTCTGGTCGCTTGCGATTGAAGAGCGGTTTTATCTGTTCTGGCCTGCGCTGGTGTGGTTTTTGAGTCGTGGTTCGTTTCGCGCGGTGGTGGTGGGGTTGATCGTGGCGGGGCCGCTCGTGCGGTATGCGACGGCGTTGATTGCGATGCAGCAAGGGCTTGAAGGGGAAGAGGTGGCGATTGCGGTGAATCGGCTTTTGACGTCGCATCTTGATGCGTTTGCATGGGGGGCGGCGCTGACGCTGTTTGATGTGGAGAAGATTCCGAGGCGGTTTGAGCTTGCGTGCGCGACGGTGGTTTTGTGTCTTGCGGTGAGTGTGGGTGTGCTGCTGGCGACCGAGGGGACGTTTCAGTGGCATCTTGGGCTGCGGCAGCGCGGGGTGGCGAACTACGAGTACGTGTGGTTGCCGACGCTGCTTGATTTGGGGTCGGCGGCGACGTTGCTGGCGGTGAGTTCGGGGCCGAGGCTTGCGAACCTTCTGGAGTGGGGTCCGCTCACGGCGATTGGCCGCATCTCGTATGGGTATTACGTGTACCACATGCCGTTGCGCGAGGTGCTCAAGATGGTGGGGCTTTATCGGCCCGACACGGTGGCGGGGCTTATCGGGTTTCCGGTTTATCTTGGGCTCGTGTTTGCGATTTCGTGGGTGAGCTACCGCCTGCTTGAAGAGCCGCTGCTCGAATTGAAAGACGAGTTTGACGCGCGCGCGGGGTTTGGGGCGAATGTGCGGCGGGCGGCAGGGGTGTGGCGAGCGCGGGTGTTTTCGCGGGGGTTTTTGCGTGCGGCACTTTTGCCTGGCACGCGCGGAAACGCTGGGTGAGCGAGCGATGCGGCGAGACGACGAGCGAGACGAGGCGCGTTCGGGCGGGGGGTTGCTGGTGTGGGCTCCGCTGTGGGTGTGGGTGGGGGTGGCGGCGCTGTTTTCGTTGTCGCGGGTGAGCGACCGGTTATTGACGAGTGACCAGAACACCTATTTTGCGCACGCGTTTGCGCAGGCGGGCATCGGGTTTGTGGCGCACGACTGGTTTGCCGCCGAGACGCTCGACCCGTACCCGGCGTTTACGCTGCTGCTGGTTGGGTTGCTGAAGGCGGGCGGTGCCGTGGCGGTGGCGCTCGCGTTTGCGCTGCTGTGCGGGCTTTATGCGGTGGGTATCGTGGTCATCGCGGCGCTTGCGTCGCGGCGGTTGCAGAACACGGCGGGTGTGGTGGCGGTGGGGCTCGCGCTGACGGGGCTGCACGCGACGTTTTTGAATGAGGCGACGCGTAAGCTCACGCGCATCGCGGTCGAGGGGTATTTGAACTGGTCGCCGAGCAGTCACTATGTGATTGGGACGCACTTTAAGCCGAACGAGTTTGCGATGTTGCTGGTGCTGGCGGCGGGGCTTGCGCTGACGCGGCACCTGACGATGGCGGCGGTGGTGATTGGTATCGTGGCGACGATGCATCAGGCGCAGCTCGTGGCGGGGGGGATGCTGACGGCGGGGCTGATGGTGGCGACGTATCGCGAGACGCGGTCGGTGAAGCGGGTGGTGGGGTTTGGTGCGCTGACGTTGGCGCTGGTGTTGCCGGTGACGCTTTATGCGCGGGCGCTGTTTGCCGCGACGACGCCCGAGTTGCTGGCAGAGGCGCAGCATCTGTTTGTGCATGAGCGGATACCGCACCACACGCAGGCGCTGGAGTTTCCGGTGGGGCGGTGGGTGTTTTCGCTTGGGTGGATAGGGCTCGGCATCGTGGTGGCGCGTAAGAGCGCGGTGTCGGTGGTGATGGGGGTTGCGCTCGCGTTGTCGCTTTTGCTGACGGGGGTGCAGCTTTTCACGAAGAGCGACGCGCTGGCGTTGATGTTTCCATGGAGGCCGCTTGCGCTTTTGCAGGCGATGGCGACGGCGGTGGTGGTGGGGGCTTTGGTGGCGCGCTTGCTGTTTGATGAGGCGGGGCGGTTGCGGATTGCGAATGAGAAGGTGGCACGTGTGGCGGCGGTTTGCGTGGCGGCGGTGCTGGTGGTGACGGGGGTTGAGCGGCAGTGGTCGCGGATCAGCGAGAAGCGAAACGATTATACGGCGGTGGTGGGGTGGGTTGCGGCGCATCGCGCGGCGGGTGAGCGGTATCTGGTGCCGCCGACGCAGCAGTTTGAGAGTTTGCGGCTGCGGGCAGGTGTGCCGGTCTATGCCGACTGGAAGAACCATCCGTACAAAGATGTGGAGTTTCTGGAGTGGGACAGGCGCCGGCGGGTGAATGAGGCGTTTTATGCGCGGTTGCCTGCGATGACGTGCGAAGAGGTTGCGGGTGAGATGCGCGCACTTCAGCAGAATCGGCTGATCATCGAGCGCGCGACGACGACAATTGGCGAGGCGAATTGCGGGGCGCTCGTGAAACGATACGAGAATGGCAGTTTTGCGGTATACGCGGCGCCGGGGCCGTAGGTCGTCTCGTCGGCGAGATGTCGGAAAGATAGAAACAAGATGCGCGTCGCGAATCTCACGCTCGAATGGATCAACAAAGACGCGGTGCAGGGGCCGGTGTTTCGGATAGGGCCGGATGTGTATAGCCGTGAGTGGGCGGGTGCGCGCGTGGTGCGGCTCGATGCGAAGGTGTCGTACACGGCAGAGCAGGCCGACTTGCCGATACGGGCGTTCAAAGAGCTTGCCGAGCACTGGCGGGCACCGATTGTGTTCATCATTGACCCCGATTTGTCGAAACCTCCGGCGGTGCAGTTTTTGTATCGGTGGAGCCTGCACGCGTATGCGAACGGGTCGGTCGAGCGGTCGTTCATGGCGGTGAAGGGGCCGTTGCAGAAGTGGATGGCGGGGATTGTGTTGCGGGCGTTTTCGAGCGCCGAGATGCCGTTTGAGGCGTTGACCGAGGGTGAATTGAGCGCGCGGCTCGCGGGGCTTGATTTGTCGTGCGGGCGTGAGGGGTTTGCGACACGTGAGATGACGACGGCGTTGGCGTTGCGGGGTGAAGATGATGCTTTCACGCAGCTTGCAAAGCGGGTGCTGCGCAAGATCACGCGCGGGTCGTAGGGCGGGTCGCAGGGCGGCTGCGTGGGGACGGCGTGCGGACAGCCATGTGCGGACAGCTTTGGGGCGCGGGTTGTGTCCGCGGACATTTTTGGACATTGGCGGACAGTTTCAGACAGAGGCGGACACGCGGCAGGCATGGGGCGAGCACGGGGTGAGGGGCTGGGCGGCGCGGTATCGAGCGGGTGAAACGCCAGATTCTATAAAGGTTTTGTCGAGGTCTTGCTGAGGTCTTGTGGGGGCGCGCCACGCGTTGGCACGGCGCTCGCTCTTAGCTCTTTGCCGCAATCACGCGGACACGCAAAGAGGCAAGAGGCGACGATGCTCTCACACGTACACAGCGCGACCGTGATCGGGGTTGATGCGCAGCTCGTGCGGGTCGAGGTCGACCTTGCGGTGGGGATGCCGACGTTTACGACGGTGGGGCAGGTCGAGGGGGCGGTGCGCGAGGCGCGCTCGCGGGTGCAGTCGGCGGTGTACAATTCGGGGTTTGATTTTCCGGTGCGGCGCATCACGGTGAGCCTTGCGCCGGCAGAGATTCGCAAGACCGACAGTGGTTTTGATTTGCCGATCGCGCTGGGGATTTTGTCGGCGAGTGGGCAGGTGCGCGACGACCGGATGGGGGAATATCTGTTTGCGGGCGAGCTTGCGTTGTCGGGTGAGGTGAAGCCGATTCGGGGTGCGTTGCCGCTTGCGATTTCGGCGCGCGATGCGGGGCGCAAGGGGGTGGTGCTGCCGTATGAGAATACGCGTGAGGCGGCGGTGGTCGAGGGGCTAGAGGTGCTGGGGGCGCGGACGTTTACGCAGGTGGTGGGGTTTTTGAATGGCAATGAGCCGCTTGAGACGGTTCCGCCGCCGACGCCGACGGGGACGGGGCTGACGCCTACGTATGCGCCGATTGATTTGGCCGACATCAAGGGTCAGGAGCATGCGAAGCGTGCGCTGGAGGTGGCGGCGGCGGGTGGGCACAACATGTTGATGGTGGGGCCGCCGGGTTCGGGCAAGACGATGCTGGCGCGGGCGTTGCCGACGATCATGCCGCGGATGAGCCTCGATGAGTCGCTTGAGACGACGAAGGTGTATTCGGTGCTGGGGTTGTTGCCGGAAGGTGAGGGGCTGATCACCGAGCGTCCATTTTGCGCGCCGCACCACACGATAAGCGACATTGGTCTGATTGGGGGCACGGCGCGGCCACGTCCGGGCCAGGTGTCGATGGCGCACAACGGGGTGCTGTTTCTCGATGAGCTGCCTGAGTTTCGACGTCCGACGCTGGAGGTGTTGCGGCAGCCGCTTGAAGAGAAGCGGGTGACGATTGCGCGGGCGCAGTCGACGTTGTCGTTTCCGGCGAATTTTCAGTTGCTGGCGGCGATGAACCCCTGCCCGTGCGGGTATCTGGGCGACCCGAACCATGCGTGCATTGATTCGCCGCTTGAGATTGCGCGGTATCGGGGGCGGGTGTCGGGGCCGTTGCTTGACCGGATTGATTTGCACATCGAGGTGCCGGGGCTGTCGTTTCGCGAGTTGGCGTCGTTGCAGAAGGGCGAGTCGTCGGAGGTGGTGCGCGAGCGGGTCGAGCGTGCGCGCGAGGTGCAGCGTGAGCGGTTTGCGGGGTTGGCGCACGTGCATAGCAACGCGGCGATGGGGCGGCGGCAGCTTGAGGCGCATTGCGTGCTCGATGGCGAGTGTCAGCGGTTGATGGAGCTTGCGGTGACGCGGCTTGGGATGTCGGCGCGGGCGCATGATCGGATTTTGAAGGTGGCGCGGACGATTGCCGATCTCGATGAGGCGGCGGTGATTGGTCCGCGGCATCTGGCAGAGGCGATTCAATACCGTTCGTTCGACCGCAATGCGTGAGCGAGCAGATTTGTAAGCACAAGAGGGAGAGAGAGCGATGGCACTTTTGAGCATGGATAAGTCGTTGATTGCCGAGAAGCTGAAGGCGGTGACGCGGACGATTGCGTCGCTCGACAAGCAGTTTGGCAAGGGGACGCTGATGGCGATGAACGACCAGCCGTATGAGATGGTGGAGGCGTTGCCGACGGGGTCGCTGGGGCTTGATCGGGCGTTGGGGATTGGGGGGATACCGCGTGGGCGGATTGTCGAGGTGTTTGGTCCGGAGAGTTCGGGGAAGACGACGCTTGCGTTGCACACGATTGCCGAGTGTCAGCGTGCGGGTGGTGTGTGTGCGTTTGTCGATGCGGAGCATGCGCTCGACATGGGGTACGCGGAGGCGCTGGGTGTGGACCCGAAGCGGTTGTTCATTGCGCAGCCCGATTTTGGCGAGCAGGCGCTCGAAGTGGTGGATGCGCTGGTGCATTCGGGTGGGGTTGATCTGGTGGTGGTTGATTCGGTGGCGGCGCTGACTCCGAAAGCGGAGATCGAGGGTGACGTGGGCGACGCGCATGTGGGGTTGCAGGCGCGGATGATGAGTCAGGCGTTGCGCAAGGTGACGGCGGCGGCGGCGCGCGAGAAGACGTGCGTGATTTTTTTGAATCAGCTTCGGCAGAAGATTGGGGTGACGTACGGCAGCAACGAGACGACGACGGGGGGTAACGCGCTGAAGTTTTTTGCGAGCGTGCGCATCGACGTGCGGCGGATTGGTGGGTTGAAGGATGGTGAGGAGAACATTGGCAATCGGGTGCGGTTTCGCGTGGTGAAGAACAAGTGCGCGCCTCCATTCGCGCAGGCTGAGTGCGACGTGCTGTTTGGCAAGGGCATCTCGCGGGCGTGTGAGTTGCTCGACCTCGCTGTTGAGGCGGGTGTGATTGAGAAGGCGGGGGCCTGGTACTCGTTTGGGCCGACGCGGCTTGGGCAGGGGCGTGAGCGGGTGCGTGAGTATCTCGAAGGCGATGGCGATTTGTTTGCGGCGATTCACGGGGCGACGTTGCAGGCGCTGGCGAGTCGCAAGCTTGCTGCGGTGGCGAAGGGGGCCAAGGGGGCGGGGGCGGCAGGTGGTGGGGGAGCCATCGGTGTGGAGAGCGACGACGAAGAGCCGCTGGCGCTCGCGGCGTGAGAGCGAGAGGCATGAGGTGGGACACGAGCAAAACTATCCGACCGTGGGTCGGGAATGGAGTGAGGAAATGACACGGAAGACGTTGGAGTGCCTTGAGGTTGAGCTTGTGAATCGTGGGCCGGGCGCGAGCCGTCGCGGGGCGGGTGAGGCGGCGGTTGCGACGCGAGAGGCGGGTGGGTCGCACGGGGCGAATGGCGGTCGTGTGATCGAGCTTGAGGCGGTGCGTCGCGCGCGGGCCGAAGGTGAGATTCCATGGCGGATACTGGTGAACGGGCGCGCGACGGTTGATCTCAACGCGCGGGTGCCGGAAGACCGTGCGCTCTTGGAGCGGTTTGCGGTGCGGTACTTTCGCGATGAGATTGGCGAGTCGTGGACGTTGCACCTTGCCGATTTGCCGGGGGCGCAGCACTACATCAGCGCGGGCAAGTTGAGTCGTGGCGAGCATCACACGGTGCATCTGTTTTTCGACCCGCCGGTCGAGTACGAGCCGTTTCCGTTTTGACGGGTGAGGAGAGGGGTGAAGAGAGGGATGAAGAGAGGGGTGCGGTGAGTGGGCCGGTGAGGTGGTGCGGGTGGGCGGTTCGCGTCGGTTGCGACGGGTGACGGTCTTGCGCGGTGAGGCCAAGTGAACGATAACGCGCGGGAGTTTTTTTGCCTGATGGAGGGAATCCCGTGGAGTTTCAAGTGGGTAATGCAGCAGGTGTTGCGGTGAAGTCGTCGGTTCGTTCGCTGGGTCTTGCCGTTGTGGCCGCGTTTGCGACGCTGATGGCG
>CAZXXB010000036.1:0-372 GCA_964644185.1 uncultured Myxococcota bacterium | reverse complement strand
GTGCCAGAGCTACATCGCATCGCTTGATGCCGATGAAGCGGCGCGCGTAGAGGGCGTGATTGATACGTGCTCGTACAACATCGGTTGCGAGTACACGCAGTGCCTCACGAATCGCGGTGTGAATCGCGATCTCGTGTCGCAGGGTGGTGAGGCGACGACGAGTGATGGCGAGACGGCGGGCGACGACGCGGCGGCGGAATAACGCTGCGGCAGAATAACGGGCGCGTGTCGGCGTCTGACAGGGTGTGAGTTTCTGGGCGGTCTCGCGGTTGCGGGCCGCCCGCTTGCATCGTGATGTAGCGGTGCAGCGTGATGTAGTGAGTCTTTCTGTCCTCCGATGACGGGGAGGGACGGGGATGACCACCGGCTCCA
>CAZXXB010000035.1:10129-20997 GCA_964644185.1 uncultured Myxococcota bacterium | reverse complement strand
GACTCTTCATGAACAACGTCCACTGCGACCGCACCAACGGTTTCCAGTTCGGCGTCAGGTTCGGCAAGGGCACCTACAACGAAGACACCTCCGTCGAGCACTACCGCCGCTCGGTCGGCCTCAAAAACCACACCACCAACGCCAACTCGCGCGCCGACGAGGTCTGGGTCTATCGCGCCGACCCCTACCTCACCTTCAACGTCGTCCAGACCCCCGGTACCAACGAGGGCGACGACCCCAACGTCGGCTACCAGCCAAAAAACGGCGCCGTCACCGGCTGGCGGTTCATGCTCGAAGACGCCGCTTTCGCCTACGACGCAACCCGCTGCGGCGGTGGAGTGCAGACCGCGAACCTCCTCTGCCCGGGCATGCTCGTCGTCGTCACCGACCACATCTTCTCCGACGTCTTTCGCATCGTCTCAATCGAAAACGCAGGCGTCAATCAGGGCACCGCCGTCGGCGACCTCGTCGTCGTCGTGAACACCACCGACGAGCAAAACAAAGTCGCCAACCACCGCTGGCTGCAAGACGGCGCCACCGGCCTCACCAACGAATACCTCCGCCGCTATCGCGGCAATGGACGCACCCAGCTCGCCCGCTTCATGGTCGAGCGCTACTTCGTCGATTACACCAACGACCCCACCCGCCTCAGCGGCGTACTCTGGCTCGACGACGTGGGTCGCTTCACCGCCACCAACGCCCCCGCCCGCTCGATGATCGCCCAGAACATCGGCACCATGCAGATGGAAGTCGGCATCGCCACGAGTGACGTGCAAACCCCCTACGCCGTACCCACCGATTTCAACGAGTACCGCAACCAGTTCACCGTCAACACCTTCGGCCCCCAGCACATCGTCGCACCCCGCAGCACCACGACCCCCATCGCGGGGTCGGTCTTCGGCCTCACCCTCGACCGCGCCTTTGGCTTCACCAAAACCATCAACTTCTTTCTCATCATGCGTCTGCCCAACGCCGACTACGTCAACCGCGCCCTCGCAACAGCAAGCGAAATCTCGGTCCTCGACGCCACCAACACCAAATACAGCGCACTCGGCACAGGCTACATCGCCGACTACGCTCTTACCGGCGCCAACGACGGCATCGGACGCCGCCTCCTCTGGAAGTACCTCGACCTGCAAAACTCGGGCTACGGCGAGTCGCTCGGCGGCGCCCTCTTCGAAATTCTCGTCAGCCTCCCCGGCACCCGCTCGTGCCCATAACCTCAAACCCCACAACGACCTCACGACCCATCTCAACGAACCAGCACCGCAAACCTCAACGTGAACCAGAGACGATGAAACCGAGCATCACACAGCGCACGCCCCTCACCCATCGCCCCCCGCGCGGCGCGGCGCTGATGCTTGCGCTCATGTTTCTCATGCTGCTCGGTACCATGGCCGTCGTCGCCATTCAGACCATCTCATTCGACGCCCGCGTCGCCGAATCTGCCGGTGACTCACACCTCTTGCGTCGCTCGGCCCAGGCCTGCGTAGATGTCGTCAAACGCTGGGTCGATGAAGCCGGTACCGGAGACTACTCGCGCACGACGCGCTTCATGCTGCCCCCTCCCAACATCACCGGCACCTACGACGCCCGCTCACCCGGCACCGACGCACCACCCGCATCAGAGTACCGCAACCACCCCATCATCGGTGACTGCTGGCAAACCAACGCCCGCTGCGTCGACTTCAACGTCGACCTCAACCCCGCAAACGGGCGCAACGAAATCGAGAGCTACTGCTGCTGCCGTACCGGGTACCTCTTCGACGCCGCCGGCAACACCTTCTCGTACAGCCGCAACAACACCAACCACTTTCAAATCGTCAGCAGCGCCGTCTCGGGCACGAGCAGCATCCGCGACGCGCTGCCCACCCTCATCACCGACTCACGACCCATCGGCCTCATCTATCGCTTCGGCTCACCCATCGGACACCTCGTGCCCGAAAAGAGCGCCGAAACCTCGTCAAACCCCCAGTATCGTCAGCTTCGCCTCTATCTCACCGTCACGTCGGCAGTTCGCCTTGCCGTCAAAGAGTTTCAGGTCGCCTTTCTCGTGAGCGGAATCCCAAACAAAAAATAGCACCGCACGTGCTACGCCGTGATGAACCATGACCATTGAGAAGCAACAGAGACTCTACCCCGGCCGGCGACTCGCGTTGCGCGCGCTCGCGGCAATCTCGCTGCTATCCGCGGTCGTCACCGTCGCCGCCCCCGCTCACGCACAATTCGCCTACACCGGCGACGAAAACCTCTACCTCTACGATCTCCGCGTCCGCCCCAACGTCGTGCTCGGCGTCACCGACACCAAAGACATGGTCCAGTTCGCCTACCCCTACCAACAGGGCTACTACCGCAACTGCACCGTCAACAGTCAGTCGTCATGCCCCTCCGCCTGCGGCCCCATCGCCTCCGACTGGGGCGGCGTCAACTACAACTGCCCCTCGTTCCACTACGGCATTCAGGCACCGCAAGCCTCAATCTCGTTTCTCCCCGCCAACTGCTCGCTCAACGACCCCCTGCTCGAACACCTCAACACCGCGCCCAACCGCGTTGACGGCGTCCGCGACATCACCGTCCGCGACGTCAGCAGCCAATACTGCGAAATCACCCAGGCCCGCTTCCGCGACCCCACCACCGGAACACCCCAGGTCCGCATCCTCTACTACACCAACACCGCCACCCGCAGCGTCCCCTACAGCGGCGACGAATGGAACCAGGCTACGTCCACCATCCACTCCGCACTCTGGGCCGCACTCTTCGCCCGCTACGACACCGGCAAACCCACATGGATGGACTCCGGCGTCCGCTTTCACGGCTACCTGCGTGGACTCGGCACCACCGCCGACCAGTGGTTCAACTACTCAAACCGCTTCCGCGTCGCCTTTCAGCGCCTCAACATGCTCCCCCCTTCAAGCGTGCTCGGCGCAAGCTTTCTCAGCAACACCACCATTCAAAAATCTGGACTCCCAAGCCCCGTCCCGAGCGCCACCACCCACGACGGTCTCGGCGGCTGCATGATCAGCGGTGCCACACCCCTGCCCTTCACCACCTTCTACACCGACATGCTCCGCTACATGTTCTGGCCCGCCGGCATGGGCCTCACCTACACCACCGACGACACCAAAGGCTTCGTCTCGTACCAGAACCTCGCCGCCGGCTCGGGTGCCTGCACCATCGGCGCATCCAACCTCGGTAGCTGCCCAGACAACCGCCCAAAAGAATACCTCCCCCTCGCTGAAATGCTCGGCGACGCCGGTCAGTTCTTCTGGGGCGCCGCCGGAGACTTCTGCCGCCAGGGCTACGGCTCTTCAACCTGGACCGACTACGTCTCTCCCGTCGGCAACGGCGCCCTTCAGGAAGACTACGCGCAAGACGCCTTTCTCTACGCCAACAACATGGCCCTCATGATCGTCACCGACGAACCGTCGCACGATAACGGCGATGTCCTCCGCAAAGACTGGCGCGCAGTCGGCGGCTCAAACATCGGCGACCACGACTTCTCATGCAGCACCGCCGCAAGCTGCGCCATCTTCAACAACTGCTGCACCGACACGCAGGCATTCAATCAGCCCGACTTCAGCACCACCTTCGCCGCCGGATTCAAAACCTCCGCCGACCCCGGCTACACCGCCGCAGTCACCAACGACTACCACGGCCTCAAAACCAACTTCCTCGACGACATGGCCGCCGCGCTCTGGCACATCGACACCCTGCAAGACCCATCTTCAAACTACGGCGCCGGCTACCGCGCACCCTGCGCCGACGAACACTTCGGTGCCGGGCGTGCCAGCGACTGCCGCCGTCAGGCCGTCTCGACCGACATCATCGCCGCAATCGAATCACAACTCTTCTCCGACGCCTCCACCCAGTCGATGGGCATCGCCTACGCCACCACCAAATTCGACGGGCAAGACAAATGGCTCTACACCTGCCGCTCAATCAACGGAAAAGTCGAAACCGACTGCTTCGAACGCGGCTTCGGACGTAACTGCGAATTCAGCCCCTTCCCCGACAAGTGCTACGAGCCCGGCACCATGGCCCGCGCCCTCAACAACTGGTTCGTCAACGCTCAGTACCGAAACGTCAACATCGACCGCCCCTACTACATGACGCCCCCCGTGCTCGCCATCGACGCCGGCCAGCCCAACAACCCCAACTCGAACATGCTGCTCATCAACAGCTTCGTCCCAACCCCCTCCGCCATGTATGAGGGCCACCTCCAGGCTTTCGACTTCGCCATCGGCGTCGCCGGCAACGACAACAGCGGCATCTACGCCACCGGCAACGACATCGACGCCACCTGCGGTGGCTTCGGCAACGGCAGACGCCTCCGCTCCAAAGACTCCACCGTCTTCGCATGGGAAGGTGCCTCGGGCATCACACAACCCTTTCAGCGCAACGGACAACCCGTCGTCCAGGCCATCAACGGCGCAGACGACCTGCTCGCCTCGTGGGAAGACCGCTCAAAGCCCGTCCTTCAGCCCATCATCCCAAGCCCCACACGCACCATCGAACTCAAAATCCCCAACCGCCGTCTGCTCACCCGCAGCCGCACGAGCGGTACCGCGCTCGTCGAGTTCACCAACCTCATCAACGACCTCAACCTCGACCTGCGCGACTTCGACCTGCTCGAAGCCGGTACCAAGTCAAGCTCGCAAGACATCTTCATCTCCAACGACATCAACAACGCCCGCAAAGCCACCGTCCTCGAACGCGTCTACAACGGCGTCCGCAGCTTCTGGGATGGCGGCGAATTCCTCACCTTCTGGCGCATGGGTGACACCACCACCGCACCGCCCGTCGTCGTCTCGCGACCAGACCGCAACTTCCTCTTCCAGGGCGACGCACTCGGCAACAACTTCGCCGACAGCAAAAACACCCCCTACCTCAACTTCTACTACGGCGAACTCGAAGCCCAGCGTAAGCGCATCGTCCTCCAGGCCAGCAACGAAGGCTTCCTCCACGCCTTCGACGCCGGCGACCTCGCCGTCACCCGCGTCGATGGCCGCGCTTACGGGCGCTACACCAGCAACGGCTCTGGCGAAGAACTCTGGGCATACATGCCCCGCCCCCTCGTCGGAAAAATCAAAGACCGCATCACCGGCTGGTCGGAAGGCGCACTCTACGTCTCATGGACAGCCGGTAAAATGCTCTCGTCGTCGCAACCCCTGCGCGCCTACGGCATCGACGCCGAACCCGTCGTCGCCAACATCTGGGTCGACCGCAACGCCAACGGCGTGCCCGAATGCGACGGCGTGCTCAGCCCCAGCATCGACGGCGCTGGCCTGCCATACAGCCGCTCGGCTTGCGAGTGGCGCACCCTCGCCATCGGCGGTCTCGGACGCGGCGGGCAGGCAATCTACGCCCTCGACATAAGCGACCCCCTCAACCCCGCCCCACACGGCGCCTGCGACTTCACCTACTACGACGCCACCTCACCTCCACCCGACTGGACAATCCAGCCCGGCTGCGCCGCGCAGACAGGCTTCCAATCCGAAGGCCTCGCATTCGTCTCGGCACCCCCCGAAATCTTCCGCATGCGCGTCTGCGACAACGACGCCTCATGCACCACCCTCGCCACACCCGGCGCTGCCGGTGGCCTGCGTGAAGTCTGGGTCGCCGCATTCCCACTCGGCTACAGCCCCTTCAGCGACCCCCGCCAGAAGGGCTGCAACACCTCGCCCCCGCCCGAATCCGAGCAGCCCTGCTACGACGGCACCTCAAAACTCGGGCGCGGAATGGTCCTCATCAACCTCCACACCATGCAAAAAATCCTCGAGTTCCGTTACGGCGCGGGGCTCACCGCAGAAAACAACCTGCTCTATGCCGTCGGCGGTGGCGTGCGCGCCTTCGACTCTGACGATGACGGCTTCGCCGACCGCCTCTACTTCGGTGACCTCGGTGGACAACTCTGGCGCGTAAAGCTCGCCAAGACCCTCGGACTCACCGGCTCCGTCAGCGGCGGCGGCACCGTCAAACGCTGCACCTCCGCCACCGACACCAACTGCGCCCAACTCGACATGCTCTACCAGCACGCCCAACCCACCGGCGCGGCAAAGGGCGCAAACCAGCCATGGCAGTCAATCTGGGTCAAACCTGCCGTCACCCAGCTCAACAACGAAGTCTACGTCGGCTTCGGCACCGGCGACAAAAACGCCCTGCTCAACATCAACGCCTCGCGCAACGGCTACTTCATCTCGCTGCGCGACCGCGAATACGACGCCAGCAGCCTCCCCGTAAAACTCTCTGACCTCAACGACTCGAGCGCCGCCGAGCAGCAAAACTACGCCATCGCCGCCTCAAAGGCCGGCTGGTTCTGGTCGCTACCATTCTCGGGCACACAGGCCGCCGGTGAGCGCATCATCTACGACCCCGTCGTCATCGGCTCCGCCTACTTCTTCACATCCTACTTCCCCCACGAGCGCCGCACCAACGCCTCCGCACCCTCACCCCTCGACGGAGACGCCATCGCCGCACCCGGATTCCTCACCCGCACCTACTACGCCAACTCGCACGTCTACACCGCCGACGTGCGCAGCGGTGGCATACCCCTCGAAGCCCGCAACGCCGCCGACGAGGTGCAGAGCCGATTTGCCTGCTGCGCCGGTGGTCCATCGCGCCGCTCATGCGACGTCTTGCCCGGCATCGCCACCGGCATTCGCCTCTACAGCGTCACGTTCGAAGAGACGCCCCCCAACGTCGCCCTGCCCAACGGCGTCGAATCGATCGGCGGCAGGGCCGGTGCCGTCACCATACCCCTGCTCTCGACCAGCACCGGACACGTCTACGGCGTGCAGGCTGCCGAGAACCTGCAAACCGCCAAGAACAACCTCGACGTCGAGGCCCCCGTGCCCAACGTCCGCATGCTCTACTTCCGCGAAGTCTCGCCCTGATGCCGCGCCACGGCGCGCGTGAGTAGCAGCTCATAGAGCCGCTCTTGCGCGCGCACCATCTCGTCAATATCCCACTCGCCCACGCGCGCACGCCCCGCCTCGCCAAACGTGCGCCGCATCGACGACGACCGCAGCAGCGTCACGCATCGCTCGGCCAGCGTCTTGTCGTCGCCCGCCCCAGCCAGATACCCATTCAACCCATCTACCACCGCCTCTGGCGTGCCGTTCACCCGCGTCGCCACCACCGGCTTGCCCGCCGCCATCGCCTGCACCACCGCCCGCGGAAGCCCCTCCCACCGCGACGTCAGCAAAAACACATCACACGCCGCCAAAAGCCGCGCCACATCGCGCCGCCACCCCAACAAAAGCACCCGCCCCGACAACCCCTTGCGCGCCACCATCGCCTCAACCTCGCCCCGCATCTCACCATCACCAGCATACAAAAACACCGCATCCGGAATCTCTTTCGCGATGCGCGCACACGTCGCCACAAACGTCAGCGGGTCTTTCTGCGGCTTGAAATTCGCCACCGTCAACACCAGAGGCGCGCTCTCTCGCAAACACAATTCGTCTCGCACCTCACGCCGAATCGCGCTCGCCCTTCGCGCCGGAAGATCGAACGCATCGAGCTTGATGCCAGACCGAATCACGCTCGAATGTTCACGCGTCACAAGCCCCAGCCGCACCCCCTCTTCAAGGTCGGAGCGCGCCACCGAAATAAACCAGTCGGTCACGCGCGACGCCCGCCGCTCGGCCTCGACCAGCACCCGCTGCATCAATGGGTTACTCGTCGCCCCAAACCCAAACCCGTGAATGCTGTGCACAATCGCGTCGGCCCGCGCCAGCTTCGCCGCCGCCCGCCCCACGATGCCCGCCTTCGAGCTATGCGTGTGCACAATCAGCGGCAACTTCGACCGCTCGCGAATCTCATTCAGCGCCACATACACCTCGGCCACCGCCAGCGCGTCGGGCACGACCGAAATCTCGCGCCGCATAAACGGCAACTCATGCAACCCCAGCCGCCCAATCAGCCGCGCGTCGTCATCCAGCATCCCCCCCGGCCCATACACGAGATGCACGTCAAACCGCTCACGGTCGAGATGCTCGCACGTATAAAGCGTGTTCTGCTGCGCCCCCCCAAGCTCGAGCCGCGTAATCACGTGCACCACGCTCGCCCGCGCCCCGCTCGCCCGCACACCTGTCGTCGACCCCACCCCCATCGCTCACGCCCCCCGCTCTTGCGCCGCGCTCTCGCCCGCCTCGGCCCCAGCACCCGCACCCGTCAACCCTGGTGGATACGGCATCGCAACCCGCGAAAGCAGCAACCCCACCACCGTCACCACCGCAACCACCCCCACGAGCACCCACAGCGCCGCCTGCGGCGACGACAACGTCAACACCACAGCCGCCGCACACAACACCATCTGCCCAAACACCGACGCCATCACCGTCTGCCGCACCGTCAACCCAAGCTTACGCAACCGCAACGCAAAATGATCCGGACTCCCATGCATCGGGTTGCGCCCCCGCAACACCCGAATGATGCTCACAAACACCGTGTCAAACACCGGCACCCCCAGCACCAGCACCGGCGCCACCGCCGCCACCACGTTGATGCGCGTGTAATGGTTGTTGATCGACAGCGCCCCCAGCATGAACCCGATAAACAGGCTCCCCGCATCGCCAAGATAAATCCGCGCCGGCTGCCGGTTGTACCGCAAAAATCCAAGCAGCGACCCCGTCAACGCCAGCGCCATCATCGCCACCATCTCGCGCCCACACCACAACGCAAACCCAAACAGCGCCACCGACGCCACAATCGCAACCGACGTCGCCAACCCATCCATGATGTCGATGATGTTCAGCGCGTTCGAGCACCCCGCAATCCACAAAAACGTCAACCCAATCGCCGCCCACTCCGGCAAAAACGACAGCCGAATGTAAATCCCCGACTTCACCAGAATCGCCACCGCAAAAAACTGCCACAGCAGCTTCACCGACGGGCGAATCACCCCAAAATCATCCATCAACCCCAGCAGCACCACCCCCGTCGCCGGAAGCAAAATCGCCAGCACCGTCTGGTCAAAATCGTACGTCAGCGCCAGCGCAGCCAAAAACGACACGTACACCCCCATCCCACCCAGATACGGCACCGGCTCACGCTGCTGCTTCAACGGCGACGATGGACGGTCCACAATCCCAAACTTCAACGCCGCATCGCGAAACACCGGCACCACCCACAACGCCACCCCAAACGCCACCGCAAGCGCCACCAGCGGACGCAGCGCCGCATTCATGTTGTTGGCAAAATAATCGAACATCGCTCGCCGCTCTTCGCCGAAACTGCCTGTGAGAACCCCTTATCACACGCACCCGCTCGCCTGGCAATTTGACTTTCTTCACCACCTCGCGTCACAATTTCGTCACGCTCGCGTCACATCGCGCGCGATTGTGAGGTGCCATGCCCGTCGTGCGTCTGCCGCTCACCCTCTGCCTGCTCGCCCTGCTCGCCCCCGCCCTGACCACCTGCGGAGACGACGACGACGCTGACGCTGATTCCAACGCCGACACGAACGCCAACACTGACACCGACTCAGACACCAACTCAGACACCACCTCGAACTCAGACACGAGCACCGACTCTGGCAACGACTCTGGCAACGACGACGATAACGACGACGATAACGACGACGACGACGATACCACCACCACCACCACCACTACCTCCGACGACGACGACAACGACGTAACCGACGACGACGACGACGATACCACCACAACCGACGACGTAACCGACGACGACGACGACACCACCCCAACACGCCGCCCGTTTGTCTGGAACAGCGAACTGCCCCCCCTCGCCTCCATCGCCGAACTCCGCTCCCGCCGCTTCGCCCGCGCCTCCATCCACCTCCACTCCGTCTTCAGCCACGACGCCTGCGATGGAAACACCCTCCCCGACGGCTCAGGCAACGAACCCTGCCTCAACGACCTCCGCTCCGCCCTCTGCGCCACCCGCTACGACGCCGTCTTCATGACCGAACACACCGGCTACATGAACGACCTCGACGCCTTCGACAAACTCTTCCTCGAACGCTCAGGCGACCGCCCCGAAATGCAGGCCGACATCCGCGTCGCCAACATCATCACCTGCGCCGATGGACACGAAGTGCGCCTCATGGCCGGTCAGGAAAACGACATCTCACCCATCGGACTCAAAAAACACATCGTCGACGGCACACCCGACGACCGCAACTCCGCCTACGGCGCCGAATCCGCATCCACCATCGATCTCATCCACGACGCCGGCGGACTCGCGGGCTCCATCCACCCCGAATTGCGCGACGTCGCTCAACTCAAGACCCTCCCCATCGACTGGATTGAAATCTTCAACCTCCACGCCGTACTCGACCCCAAAATCAACGCCCAGTACCTCGGCCTCGACTCCGCCGCACAACTCGCCACCTTCTCAAAGTGCGCCTTCGACCCCGACACCTGCCCCACACCCGACCTCATCGCCATCAGCCTCGCCGCCCGCACCCAGCGCTACCTCGACATCTGGAACACCCTCAACCTCGAACGCTTCAACGAAGGCACCAAACCCCTCCCCGGCACCACCGGACACGACGCCCACCAGAACGTCATCTCGCTCAAACTCCCCGACGGCGAACGCGGCGACAGCTACCGCCGCTTCCTCCGCTGGTTCGCCACATGGCTGCTCGTCGATGAAACCTCACACGAAGGCTTCACCAGCGCCATCCGCGATGGACGCGTCGCAGCCGTCTTCGAGTACCTCGGCACCCCCGAAGGCTTCGACTTCTACGCCGAGGGCGTCAACGACGGCACATCCGGGCAAGACGCATCCGGGCAAAGTACACTGTGGGAAATGGGCACGGCAGCCACAACGAGCCAGCTCGTCCGCTTCACCGCAAAGCGACCCACACTCAAAGGCTACATCCCGGGCGACGACACCAT
>CAZXXB010000035.1:1739-10119 GCA_964644185.1 uncultured Myxococcota bacterium | reverse complement strand
CGTCCGCATCATCCGCGTCACGACCGAAACCACCGACACCCCATGGGGCCCCGCCCCCGTTGACGAAGTCATCGCCGAGAGCACGACGGGCGACGTCACCGTCGAAGTTTCCGAAAGTGGAGTTTACCGCGCCGAGGTGACGATGGTACCGGCTCATCTTTCCGACGTGCTCACCCGCCGCGACCGCAAGCTCATCCGCGAACTCCCGTGGATCTACACCACCCCCATCTTCATCCGCTAATCAGCCCCCTCTCGCCCACGAATCCATGCAGGCACTTGAAACTTGCCGCCATTTCGTGCAGATTGCGCCCCCCGTTCGCCGAAGGGGGTAGATTCGTTTATCCTCTCGGCGGGTTTCGACACGGTCGCGACACGTAATCCGCGCCGCATCGCCTCGAAACCAGACGGTACAGGCCAGTAGCTCAATCGGTAGAGCATCGGTCTCCAAAACCGAGGGCTGTGGGTTCGATTCCTACCTGGCCTGCCAATTTGCAACCCCGCTCCGCACTTCCACCCACCGTGGATGCCGAGCCCGAAAGACCCGCCAACAAAACGGCAACAGAAATGAACCGCAGTCAAAACTACATCTTCCTCTTCTTTGTCCTCTCGGGCCTCCTCTTCGCCCTCGTCCTCGACCGTGGACTCGCCGCCAGCTTCTCAAGCATCGGCGTCCTCGACCGCGAGCTCGGCGGCGCGCAGTTTCGCCTCTCGCGCCTCGTCGCCATCCTCATCGCCGGAGGCACCACCTTCGCCGCCTACCGCGCCGCACCCGTCTCTGGCTTCGCTCACGAAGTCACCGGAGAACTCGGCAAGGTCACATGGCCCTCACGCGAAGAAACCAACATCTCGACGCGCATCGTTGTCATCACCGTCATCGTCGCGTCCTTTATCCTCTTCCTGTTCGACTATCTCGGCGCGGCCATCACCGGCTTCGTCTACTGATTCACCAATCCCCGCGCACCAAACGCAGCACCGACGTTCGCAGGCGCTCACCCCAAACGGTAGAGCCCCACCGCAAAGGCAGAAGGTTTCGTCATGACGAAAAAATGGTACGTCGTGCACACCTACTCGGGTTTCGAGAACTTCGCGAAACGCGCCCTCGAAGAGCGCGCCAAGCGTGAAGGCATCAGCGAATTCTTCGGCGAAATACTCGTCCCAAGCGAGCAGGTCGTCGAAAACGTGCACGGACGCAAACGCACCATCAACAAAAAATTCTTCCCCGGCTACATGCTCGTCCAGATGGAACTCAACGACCGTAGCTGGCACCTCGTCAAAAACACCCCAAAGGTCACTGGCTTCGTCGGCAGCGTCAAAAACCCGCCCGCCGTCCCCGATGAAGAGGTCGCGCGCCTCACCCAGCAACTCACCGAAGGCTCGATGACCAAGGCCCCACGCATCGTCTTCGAACAGGGCGAAAACGTCCGCGTCATCGACGGCCCCTTCAGCAACTTCAACGGCGTCGTCGAAGATGTCGACGAAGGCAAATCCAAAGTCCGCGTCCTCGTCAGCATTTTCGGACGCAGCACACCCGTCGAACTCGACTTCACTCAAGTCGAAAAAGCGCAGTGAGAAAACACCCAGCACGACGGCCACGCACACACTCGTTCACAACCCGCCGGGAGGACACCGCAAAACGGGTTCGCTAGCACCGGCGTAGGAGCAGACAATGGCAAAGAAAATCACCGGATACATCAAACTGCAGCTTCCAGCGGGCAAGGCTAACCCCTCGCCACCCGTCGGCCCCGCGCTCGGTCAGCACGGCGTCAACATCATGGAGTTCTGCAAGAAGTTCAACGCCGCCACCCAGAAGCAGATGGCCGACGCGACCATCGTCCCCGTCGTCATCACGGTGTTTGAAGACCGCTCGTTCACCTTCATCACCAAGACTCCCCCGGTCCCGTCGCTCCTCAAAAAAGCCGCCGGTATCGACAAGGGCGCAAAAACCCCGATGAAGCAAGACTCGGTCGGCAAAGTCACCAAAAAGCAGATCGAAGAGATCGCACGCACCAAGTTGCCCGACCTCAACTGCACCACCGTCGAGTCGGCCATCTCGCAGGTCAGCGGAACCGCCCGCAACATGGGCCTCGACATCGTCGACTGAGCCAACCGGCACACAGAATCACGGCTTCTCGAACACGGTACCTCGAACACAGCATCTCGAACGGTCGGAGCCTTAAAACAAATCTGTAAAGGCGCTTGCACGACCAAAGGATACGATCATGGCTAAGGCAGGAAAAAAATTCCGCGCTGCGGAAGCAAAGGTCAACCGCGACACCAAGTACGCAATCAAAGACGCCGTCGCGCTCGCCAAAGAACTCTCGTTCGTCAAGTTCGACGAATCGGTAGACGTCGCCATCAACCTCGGCGTTGACCCCCGTCACGCCGACCAGATGGTCCGCGGCGCCGCCGTCCTCCCCCACGGACTCGGTAAAACCGTCCGCGTCGTCGTCTTCGCACAGGGCGACCAGGCCAAAGAAGCCACCGCCGCCGGCGCCGAGCACGTCGGTGCTGAAGACCTCGTCGAAAAAATCCTCGGCGGCTGGACCGACTTCGACGCCTGCATCGCAACCCCCGACATGATGAAACACGTCGGTAAACTCGGTCGCGTCCTCGGCCCACGCGGGCTCATGCCCAACCCCAAGGTCGGCACCGTCACCCTCAACGTTGGCAAAGCCGTCAACGACATGAAGGCGGGTCGCGTCGAGTTCCGCGTTGACAAGGCCGGCATCATCCACGCCCCCATCGGACGCCGCTCGTTCCCCATCGAAAAGCTCGTCGAGAACGTCTCGTCGCTCTACGACATCATCCTCCGCGCGAAGCCCTCCGCCGCCAAAGGCACCTACGTCAAGGGCGTGACCGTCAGCACGACGATGGGCCCCGGAATCGACGTCGACCCGTCGAGCTTCGTCGCCACGGCGTAACGCTCGCGCCGCCGTCACACGCGACGGCCCGATAAACTGACGCGACAATCAGACACACGCGATAATCAGACAGCACCACAACCCCGATGGCTCACCCCATCGGGGTTCTTCTTTTGCACCCCGCAAATCACCCCTGCCCCACACACCGGTGCCCCGAACACCCCTGCCCCCTCCGCTCGACCTACCCCTCCAGCAAACCTTCGTAGACTTCATCAAGCGAGATCGACACGCCCAGGAGCGCGATCTCGATCGCGTGGCCACCAATCACATCGCGCATCGACCACACCCGCTCTGAGCTTCCGTCGCCCGCAGGGTCGCTCGCCGACTCATGCACCCACACGCGCGCCCGCTTCTGGTCTTGCCAGAAATACACAATCGCCCGCACACTCGGATGCGCGAGATAAAACGCCAGCTTGTCCACGAGGTCTTTGTGCTGCGTGCCGCGCGATAGCACCTCGATGACCATGACCGGCGCATCAACGTATTGGTCATCGAGGCTCGAACTACAACTCACGGCAACATCCGCCACGTAAAACCGCGACGCGTCGCTCGTATTGCGAATCGCCGCCTCCTCCCACGCCCGGCACGGCAGCTTGAGTTGCCGCTTCAACGCATCGCACGCGTTGCCTTTCATTATCTGGTGCCGATTCCGCGCCGGCGACATCGCCACCACGCCGCCCTGCCACTCGCCATACTTCGGCACCGGAAACCCATCGATAAGCTCGTAGATCGTCTCGTCGCCCTCGGCCCACACGAGAAACTCATCAATCGTCATCGCCTTCACCGGCATCGATTTCGCTGCGTCATTCATCTTGTGTGGGGCCTTTGATCAGCTGGTAAGCACACGCAACTCATGCACTACCATGGTGCACGGAGAATCGCCGAGTCGTGAAGTGCCGCCGAAACTCGATGGAAAACCAGTTCGGCTCGTTCCCGGCGGCCAAGAGGTCGGCGTGCCCAACACTTTCAATAAACCAGCCAGGGAGTGGCCTAGTTGAGTGCGGGTTCACCGCGAGCAGAAACAAATCTACCTCTGCGGTTGCAGTGCAGAACAGAATCGCTGACAGAAACCTGTTCCCCTGGCCCCGGAACACGCCACCCTCATCACTCAGCGGATGCCCAAAAAACAAAGTAGCTCGGGGCTCTCCCATTAGGCAATGGAAAAGCCGCTCCGGGTCACGGACCTTCGCCTCGGGGGAGGGCTCGACGAACGCTAGCACTATCGGGTTTTCTGTCTTCTGATGCTTCACTTTGTCGACCAGAGTCTGAAGCCTAGTCGGCGCGAGACCAGACGGGCCCCATTTCATACCTACTGCAGAACCCTCACCTGTGGGTCTCAGCTGTATCGAGTCTGTCCAGCTGGTCTTGACCTCAATATCTACCCTGCTGTCGCATCCCCCAATAGCGACCTCGAAATCTGGCGTGGGGTGCCGATTTGAACGCGGCACGGCTCTGATATCCAGCCCGCAACCTTGTCTGATAATCAGCGCGACTCTCAACTCGGCTTCCACCCCGCGAAAATCAGAGTGGGGCGCGACGTTTTCCCAGAACGCCTCCGGGGGCGGGGTAATCGCTCTCAACCGTTTACACATCTCCTCGCTTATCAATCCTGCGCCCCGTGCCACCGACATCGCCGACATCCACCAGTTCGCGTCTTTCAGCAACTCGCCGGGCGCATACTCGCGAGTTAGGTCCCACTCGTGAATCTGCCGGACGATCCGCGGCCAAAGGTCGTGGGCCGGGCTGCACAGAGCTTCATATTGTTGAAGCCAATCGAGATCAAACACCTTGATAAACTCGTCGCGTCCTGCCGCCAACAACCGACTGTCAGGCTGGTTCATACGCCACCTCAGCTTGCGCCTTCACACGACAATCCCTTCGCGCACGACATTACCCAGAAACGGTCCGAGCGGAGGCTCAAGACTCTCGACCGACCGAAACAGGCACGACACGATGCAGTCATGCTTCAACCAGATTTCAGACAGCAGCGTTCTCGTCGCCGCGATTTCGTCATACGGATTCGCGGCGCCATGCAACAGCACCAGCACGTCAACGTCTGAATCGTCCCCGGCATCGCCTCGCGCCTGCGACCCAAACAACACGACCGAGTGCAGGCGCCGCCCGTAGTGCACTGCGAGCTGCGCTTTCAGATCATCCAAAAGGCTATCAAGGTCGATCCGACTCATAACCCCAACTATCCCGACCAACGGCGGCGTTGGCAAGCAGATTCCATACCCCGTGGCACCCGCGCGACCCCTCGGCACCCCTCAAATCACCCGCAGCACCCCCAATCGCGCAACTTTACTCTTGCGCTCTCGGTAAATCTGTGCATCATACCGCGCTCCGCTTGGGGGCTCTGCCCTCAGGCACCGTCAAAGACAGCAGGCGCGTACCCACGCTTAATCGCTCGCGACGCCGTTGACCACTCCGACTTTTCGGCCAACCCCCGACCAGTCGGCAAATCAACATCAGCCGAACGACAGCCCGCCGAGACGAGGAAAGGCCCATCGCCACGAAGCCACGCTGGCTCCCGTCAGGCACCACGCCCGACGCACCGGCTCTTCGCGCCTCTCCCCGTTTCGCTCGATTCACAGGCGAATTTTCGGGGAGAGGAGGTGAAATCAACCCCATGACCATCACGCGCAAGCAAAAGGTCGAGCAACTCGAAGCCCTCACGGGTGAGTTTGCAAAGGCCCAATCGCTCGTTCTGGCCGACTTCTCGGGCATGAAGCCCCTGCAAGTCGATCAACTGCGCCGCAAGTGCGAAGAAGCCCAGGTGACTTACGTCGTCGTAAAGAACACCCTCGCGGCCCTCGCCCTCAAAGGCACCAAAAACGAAGCCGGTGGCAAAGCGTTCAAAGGCAACACCGCCGTCGCGTACAGCTACGACGACCCGGCAAGCCCCGCTCGCGTGCTGCTCGACTTCGCGAAAACCCTCGACAAGCTCAAAGTCAAGGCCGCGATTTTCGACGGACAAGTCCTCGACGCGGAAGGTGTCGTCTCGTTGAGCAAACTGCCGAGCAAAAACGAAGCTCGCGCAATGCTGCTCAGCGTCTTCAACGCACCCGCCTCGCAGATGGTTCGCGTCCTCGCCGCCGGTCCGCAGAACATTCTCAATGTCCTGCAGGCGCGCAAGACCGAACTCGAAAAGCAGGCCGCGTAACGGCACCGCACGAATCCGTGAGTCGGCGAATGGTTCGCCGCCCTCACACCGTTTGAACATACGCCGCGCGCGTCGCCTCCAAACCCGGCGAAACCCACGGCAAGCCTGAAAGATGGCACCTGACCCCAAACCAGGGCAGGCACACGAAAGAGAAGCAAAATGAGCGATTTGACCCGTGCTCAAGTTATCGAGTGGCTCTCAGCCCAGAACGTTCTCGAAATCACCGGACTCGTAAAAGAGCTCGAAGAGAAGTGGGGCGTCTCCGCCGCCGCTCCGGTTGCCGTCGCCGCCGCTGCGCCAGTCGCCGCCGCCGCCGCTGCCCCCGAAGAAGAGAAGACCGAGTTCGCCGTCCACATCATGGATGCCGGCGCCGAGAAGATCAAAGTCATCAAGGTCGTCCGCGAGTTCTCGAGCCTCGGACTCAAAGAGGCCAAAGACCTCGTCGAGTCGGTGCCCAAGGTTCTCAAAGAGGGCGTGACCAAAGAAGAAGCCGCCGAGATGAAGAAGAAGCTCGAAGAAGCCGGCGCCAAGGTCGAAATCAAGTAGTCGACCCCGCCGCGCGGCTTGCGCCGGGTGCCCGCGACCCGGCCTTCGCATCGTGCGTGCCCCTCCACCTTACCCAGCGCGCCTCACGGCCTCGTTGCGTAACATGGAGACCGCCCCTGCGAAAAAGACATACGTCTCCTGTGTACCCGAAGGGTTCGCCGATCATACTCTCGGCAACTTTTCGGGTCTTGGTGTTTCTAGCGTCTGTCGCGTGAAGAAGACGCTCGAAAAAGTCTTGTTCGAAGACGTCTCGTTCGTGAATCGTGCGCCACCGTGCGCACCGTCAAAAACCGGTTCCCGTTTTGTCAGCCCGCGCTGACCAAGGTTCACCGATGACCTCCACCGCCGCTCCGCAGTTTGCCCTCCCGCAAAACTTCCGCCTTCGTAAGAACTTCGCGAAGATCAAACAGGTTCTCGAAATCCCGAACCTGATTGATATTCAGACGACCTCTTACCACGCCTTCCTTCAGACCGGCGTCCCCCCGGAAAAGCGCGAGAACAAAGGCCTGCAAGCCGTGTTCAAGAGCGTCTTCCCAATGAAAGACTTCAACGAGTCGGCGCTGCTCGAATTCGTCAGCTACCACCTCGACGCGCCAAAATACGACGTCGACGAGTGCCACTCGCGCGGCATGACCTACGCCGCCCCCATGAAGGTCACCATCCGCCTCGTCGTCTACTGGGATAAAGACCCGACGACCGGCCAGCGCGCCGCCCGCGACGTCAAAGGGCCAGAGGTCTACTCCGGCGAACTGCCCCTCATGACCGACCAGGGCACCTTCATCATCAACGGAACAGAACGCGTCATCGTCAGCCAGCTTCACCGCTCGCCCGGCGCATTCTTCGAGCACGACCGCGGCAAGACCCACTCTTCAGGCAAGCTCCTCTACTCCGCCCGCATCATCCCCTACCGCGGCTCATGGCTCGACTTCGAGTTCGACCACAAAGACCACCTCTACGTCCGCATCGACCGCCGCCGTAAACTCCACGCCACCGTCCTCCTCCGTGGCCTCGGATACAGCACCGAAGAGCTGCTCAACTACTTCTACAAAACCGAAAAAATCGTCCTCAAGGGCGCCGACAAGTTCGCCAAGGTCTTCAACGCCGAACTCCTCAACGGACAACGCGCGACCCGCGACATCCGCCACCCCGGCACCAAAGAAGTTCTCGTCAAAAAGAACCGCAAGTTCACCCGCAGCGCCATCAAACAACTGCAAGAAGCAGGCGTCACCGAGCTGCCCGTCGAACCCGAAGAACTCTTCACCAAATACGCCGCCCACGACATCGTCGACGAAAAAACCGGCGAGGTCATCCTCCAGTCCAACGACGCCGTCACCAAAGACAAAGTCGAACAACTCGTCGAAGCCGGCATCAGCCAGTTCGACGTCCTCTTCATCGACGGCATCAACGTCGGCGGATACCTGCGCGAAACCCTCGCCATCGACAAAATCGACAACCCCGAAGACGCCTTGATGGAAATCTACCGCCGCATGCGTCCCGGCGACCCACCCACACCCGAAACCGCTCGTCGCTACTTCGACAGCCTCTTCTTCCAACCCGACCGCTACGACCTCTCACGCGTCGGACGCCTCAAACTCAACCACAAGTTCAACCTCGACGAACCACTCGACACCGGCGTCCTCACCAAACGCGACATCCTCGAAGTCGTCCGCTACCTCATCGAACTCAAAAACGGTCGCGGCTCCGTCGACGACATCGACCACCTCGGCAACCGTCGCGTCCGCTCGGTCGG
>CAZXXB010000035.1:1229-1644 GCA_964644185.1 uncultured Myxococcota bacterium | reverse complement strand
CGCGAAGCCCGTCTCCGCCGTCATCAAAGAATTCTTCGGCTCGTCACAGCTCTCGCAGTTTATGGATCAAACCAACCCGCTGAGCGAAGTGACCCACAAACGCCGCCTCTCGGCCCTCGGACCCGGTGGACTCACCCGCGAACGCGCCGGCTTCGAAGTCCGCGACGTTCACACCACCCACTACGGACGCATCTGCCCCATCGAAACCCCTGAAGGCCCAAACATCGGCCTCATCGCCTCGCTCTCGACCTACGCCCGCGTCACCGAACACGGCTTCGTCGAAACCCCCTACCGCGCCGCCGCCGAAGGCAAGGTCAGCGAAGACGTCCGCTACTACTCAGCCCTGCAAGAAGAAACCCACACCATCGCGCAGGCAAACTCGCCCCTCGCAAAAGACGGCAAGTTCCAGAAAGAT
>CAZXXB010000035.1:0-1201 GCA_964644185.1 uncultured Myxococcota bacterium | reverse complement strand
CCGTCCAGGTGCCACCAGACGAAGTCACCCTCATGGACGTCTCGCCGCTGCAGCTCGTCTCGGTCGCAGCCTCGCTCGTCCCCTTCCTCGAACACGACGACGCCAACCGCGCCCTCATGGGTTCGAACATGCAGCGTCAGGCCGTGCCTCTCTTGCGCACACAGGCCCCCCTCGTCGGTACCGGAATCGAGCGCATCGTCGCACGCGACTCGGGCGTCACCGTCGTCGCCCGCCGCAGCGGCACCGTCAAAGCCGTCGATGCCTCGCGCATCGTCATCCGCGCCGACGCCGCCGATGAGCGCGGTGAGGTCGATATCTACAACCTCATCAAATACCAGCGCTCAAACCAGAACACCTGCCTCAACCAGAAGCCCATCGTTCAGGTCGGCCAGCACGTCACCAAAAACGAAGTCATCGCCGACGGCCCCGCCACCGAAAGCGGAGAACTCGCGCTCGGGCAAAACGCCGTCGTCGCCTTCATGCCCTGGGGCGGCTACAACTTCGAAGACTCCATCCTCCTCAGCGAGCGCCTCGTCAAAGAAGACTACTTCACCTCGATTCACATCGAAGAGTTCGAGTGCGTCGCCCGCGACACCAAGCTCGGCAAGGAAGACATCACCCGCGACATCCCAACGTCGGCGAAGAGGCCCTCAAAGACCTCGACGAGTCGGGCATCGTCCGCATCGGCGCTGAGGTAAAACCCGGCGACATCCTCGTCGGCAAAATCACCCCCAAGGGTGAAACCCAGTTGAGCCCGGAAGAAAAACTCCTCCGCGCCATCTTCGGTGAAAAAGCTGGCGACGTCCGCGACACCTCGCTCCGCGTCCCACCCGGCGTCTCTGGCACCGTCATCGATGCAAAGGTCTTCTCGCGCAAAGGCAACGAGAAAGACACCCGCACACAGCAAATCGAAGAAGAAGAAGAAGCCCGCATGCGCCGCGACTTGCGCGACTCCATCGCAGAGCGCCGCGACTCCATGCGTCAGGCCGTGCTCAAACACGCCAACGGAAAACCCCTCGCCGCCCGCCTCACCGATGAAGCTGGCCGCGTCCTCGCCAAAAAAGGCGACATCGTCAACGCCGAACTGCTTGCCACCATCCCCGACAAGCACCTCGCCGACATCTTCGTTGACGACGAAAAAACCGAAGACAAAATCCGCTCTACCGTCAAGCGCACCCTCGACCAGATCGAGATCGAAAAT
>CAZXXB010000034.1:8629-21167 GCA_964644185.1 uncultured Myxococcota bacterium | reverse complement strand
TGCGGTACAGGCTCCCAATACTCTTCATCATCGAACCATGGTGTCGATGCTCCGCTTAGCGCTTCGCCCCCGACACACCGCCCGCCACAGAAATCGTATTCAGACCCATCAGGCGGTTCGCCCTCCCACTCGCCCAATGACAATATTCGGTAGCGCCGATAATCACCACAAGTTCCACTTGCACACTCTGACGTATCCTTGCATAGCGCAGCCCCGGCACCATTCCGAACGTCCACTCGATCAACAGGGTCAAACTCGCCAATATACGGCAACAATGCGATGCTCTGGACGCACCGAATGCCCTCGTCGCGAAAACATGCCTGTGACAATGCTCCGCAGACGCGAAGACTTGGGTCGCCAGCGCGTTGCTGACAGGCATACCAGACGGAAGTCGAACACTCTATTGAACAAGAAGACGCCAATCCCTCTGGGCACGGCTCCGAATCATCCTCTGCCGCGCCGTCAGAGCAATAGGTCAGGCTTTCATCTCCGCCCCCAAAGCATCCGACGCTACAAATGGCAACGCAAGACAAGCACCACAGTAGAGCTTTATTCGCAACACCGCGCATCATTCTTCACACTCCGCTTCGGTCTGGATGTCCTTCTGTCCGCGCACATTCATACACGAGCGACTTAACGCGGTATTCCAACCCGGCCACGTTGACAGTCCGCTCACTCCCTTGAGAAGGGCGTAATACTCGAGAAAGTTGTGGTCAACAAGCTCTACAGGGTCCATGACCAACCAGGCAAGCAAGAAGTTCTTCTTATCGACGTCAACCGTGTCAAATCTGTTTTGCGTCGCAAATTGTCGGTCCCATAAGTTGAACAACGCTGCGGCTGCATTCACCTCGTTTGATGCAGCCGCCATTCGGTCATTTGAGGGCACGTCAAGAGTGCTGCGATCTGGAATTTGACAGGTATACTCGTCAGCCTCCAAGCCCCCAACGGCATCAAAACGATCCAAAAGAAACGGCTCATCTTCCTCGCGAGTTGCTTCAAGTAAGCCCCGCGAGTCGAAGTAACCAACCCTGCTCCGAAAATGCGTGCCAAACGCGTTGCGCGCACGCGACCTAACGACTTCCTCATGACTCTTCGGCACAAATGTCGCAGCAGAAATGAAATCGGCAAATCCCTCGTGTATTACTGGCAATGGGTTATCTGCCCAACGGCGCTCATGTAATCTGCCCGGAGGCGGACGCAGCGCACCTGCACAACGATACGAAAAACCTATCTCTGCGATATCCAATTGATGGCTGACCGTGCCGATGTAGCCCCACAACGCGCGGTACGCTATCGCATGTCCCATCTCATGCGCCACCGTATCTGCCTTAGGTTCTGACTGGAAGTCGATATTGCCTGCATCTGTGTTTTGGTCGCGCTTGTCAGGAGACTCCTGTTCGTCATAAATGCTGATCGCAATGTCATCGAAATACTTTCGCAGCCACTCATAAGGCTTCACCCACATGTCCCAGACCCGTGAGACGGTCATATGCACCGCGACCGCTTCTCTCATTCTCGTCGATGACCAGCGGCTCGCGCCATCGGGTGTCCCAATGTTACCCGAGTTGTTTGGAATCACGGTGCCCACGTCGCAGACGCGGCCTTCTACCGTTACGGTGCCGATGTTATAGCTGAGAATTGAGATTTGACAACTCATTTTTATTGCGACGACATCCTGGTCGTTACGCTCGTAGACCGTCCACGTCACATCGTTGTCGCCAAGACGCTTGCGTATTAGGCCCCACAATCGAATTCTGTCACCCGATCCATACTTACCCCAATCACTCGTCTTGAATCCACACCAGAAGACGCCGCTGCCATCCGCTGAGCACCCCAGCCGATTGCCACCGGCACCGCCCCAGCTCGTGCTTGATGTGCGCAATCCAATTTCGACGTAGGGTATCGGCACGAGCCCCGTCGAGTACTCGGCGACCGACAGCGACGGGTACGGGCGATTCGGATAAGCATTGGGCCAACGATGGGGGAAATCCGCACGAGGGTCGCCCTGCGTTGCAATACTTCCGCGAATCACCACAATCTTATTTGCGTAGTCGCGCGCTTGCGAAGCGGTTACCGCCGTCGCCGACGAAGGCACCGCGAGCAAAACGAACATAAGCGTTGTCCAGATGTATCGAGCCATGACAAGCCTCACTTAATCAACATCGATTGCATACGCGCGGGGGCGACAAAATGGAAGCCGCTTTTCGACCTGCCCCTGCACGCGCACACCCGATACATACGGGGTGTCGTCTGTTTCGAGCAGCGCTACCTCAAGCTCGGCCTGATACTCTTCGCGCGTTACATAGCGCCACGTGCCCGAAGACCCCTTAATCTGAAAAATCTCATCCGATGCTGTGTAAGTGTCGTCGCCCACCGTCACCACGAACTCGAATCGCAACACGCCGAAGCGCCACGGGCCACCGCCCAAAATCGCGAGCATAATCGGCGCACCGAAGATACCATCGTCAGTAAATTCCGACACCGTTAGGTCCTCCGCTGGCGAATCGAACTCATGCACAGCCATCCGCCGCTTAGGGCATGGCCCCGGCGTCAGTTCGCATGCGTCAACCTCATCATCCTGCGGCCCATCCGGGTCGTAGAAGCGGTACATCGTCTTGATCTTGAATCTCGGCAATGCTGATGGTTCTGCTTCGTCGACAATACCAGTCTCAACCACCTGAAAGACGTAGTCGAAATGATCCGAGTTGCCAGTTCGTGGCGTCATTTGAAGCCGAATCGGATTGACGTCGCCCGACGCGTTCGCCGACTGTGACCCGGCGACGGCTCCAATTCCAGTGCACAGGTAAATCGCTGTAACCAGTGCTGCTCTCACTTGTCTTACTCGCATTCGACGCCCTCCCCATCAGCAAAGAGCGGTGCCAGATAGCTCACCTCAGTCGGCGTCAGTCGAAAAAAGCTGCCTTCTGGAATACTGTCATCAAGCGTCCAGCCACGGTCATCGTCTTCGGGCGGAACCCACCCCGGTGGGTTTTCGGGTAGCACCTCACGCGGAAAGTCCAGTGAAGCCTCATCAGTCAGCCGATCCTCCGTCGTCGGGTATTTTTCGAACCAATCGTCAAGGGTCAGCACGTCATCCTCTCCCTCCTCCCCACCCGTTTCCGTGCCGCCACTACCCCCACCACCGGCGCCGGTGGCTCTTGTCGTTGAGGTGCAGTTGCCTGAATTTCCAACCATCACGCACACGTTGTCGCTCGCCGCGATGTTGACTCCATCGGTACTGGCCGTGCCTTCTCCGCACGACACGGCGCCCAACAAGCACACCGCGAATGCCGCGAATACAAGGGATGTTCGCACGTTACGCATCGTCGCCCCCCTCGCTTACGCGGTTGTCCCGCCAGTTGTTGTTTCTTCACCCGTGTCGGTATCTTCACCCGTATCCGTATCTTCGCCGGTATCGGTATCTTCGCCCGTATCGGTATCTTCGCCCGTGTCGGTATCCTCGCCCGTATCGGTATCGTCGCCCGTATCGGTATCGTCGCCCGTATCGGTATCGTCGCCCGTATCGGTGTCTTCACCCGTGTCGGTATCTTCACCGGTATCGGTGTCTTCACCGGTATCAGCGTCATCGTCGTCATCGGTTGGCGGCTCGCCGCTTCCAACCAGAGGCTCCGTAACCGGCGGCTCGCACACCCCCGCGTTGCATGACCCCACCACCGGGTTGCCCGACGAATCTTCGGCAATGCAAATCGTCGAGCTCGATGCATTCGACCACTCATCTTCCACGCGATGGTCTGGGCTCGCGGAGAGGGCATCACACACGAGACACGGATTGCCGTCGTTTGCACCATGGCTGATGCATTCGCCAGCGATGTAGCAATAACCGTCAACAGCACCCACCACTTTTTCGACCGGAGTACAATAGCCCCGCGAGCTACCGGTTATCGGAAAAGCGACCGTACACTCATACACAAAACACCCAACCGCTTCACCCTCTGGCTGGCACTCATTGCCCGCATATTCGAGCGCATTGGTAAACGCACAAATGCCATCGATGCACTCGGCGTCGTTGCAATCATTGACGAGCTCCGCACAATCCCGGTCTTCGTCGCAGGTCGAAAACGTAAGCCCACCGCTACCCGTGTCGTCGCCCGTTGACGCCCCCGCCGAATTCTCGTGGCTACAATCGCCCGAGTTATCGACGCTCACGCACACATTTGTGCTGTAACTGAAGTTGATCGGCCCCGACTCACACGACTGGGCTTGCAGCGCAAGCGCCGCGGTCACGATGGCGATCGATGACGCAAGAGAGCGAAAAGCACGCATGGGAAAACCTCATGGCTCCGCGGATTCAGTGCACGAACCGCAGGCGCTCTTGCATCAGAAACCACCGCGTCTGCTCGCACAGACGCGAATCAATTGTTGGGGGCTCCTGATGCTTCAATTACAGGGGGGGGGGAACGAGTCAACAAGAAAATGCGCGCTTGATGATTTTTTTTGTTCGGTGGGGTTCTCGTCGGCGCGTAAGTACAACGGGCGAGGTGCCTCCCCACCCCTCGGGGGTCGCCAAACGGTTGTAGGGGCGAAAAATCTTTCGCCCCCCACTTCCCCCCCACTCCAAAAGTGGGGAAAACGCACCTAACCCCCTGAAATGCAAAGTAAATCACGCCACCGTTAAACAAGTGCGCGGAGACATGCCACTTAACACGTTGATTTCATTGACTAATTACCCGCACGTCGGTTGTCTCTTCTGCCCCAGCTTTCTCCCCCGCCACCCCCACTTTTAACCCGCTCAGCCCCCCCCCCTCCAATACACCGTCCAATCAACTCTCCAATGCCCTCAGCAACCCCAAATCACTGCTCCGTCATCGACTCGGCACCCGCCCCCGACAGCGACGGCATCGTCGAAAGCGCATCCTCTCCCGGACGTGAAATCGGCCTCTCATCCTCGTGCGCCACAGCCGCCGCAGCAGCCGAAATCTCTAGACACCGCTTGGCCGTCGCGAGCACTTCACGTTGCCGAACCGGCTTCGAAAGATACTCCTGCGCCCCCAGCGCAAGCGCCTTATTGCGATGCTTATCGCCCGACCGCGAACTCAACACCACCACCGGCATCGTGTGCAGCCGCTCATCACCCCGTATCCTCTCCAACAACTCGTACCCATGCACCCGAGGCATCTCAAGGTCAGTAAATACAAGGTCAAACGCCGCCACCTGCAACTTCTGCCACGCCTCTTCACCATCCACCGCCACATCGACACGATACCCACCCGACCGCAAAAACCCACTGATCACCTTGCGAATCGACAGCGAATCATCCACCACCAGCACGCTCGGCAAACGATGCTCACCCGTCGGACGCGCAAGGTACACACCCTCAACCGAACCCGCCGCAAGCTCAACCAGAAACCCGGGGTCAAACACCAACCGCAGCTTGCCGTCACCCAGAATCGCCCCACCCGAGAACAGCCGCAGCGACGACAAAAACGCCCCCAGCGACTTGATCACGATATCCTCAATCCCAATCAGCTCATCCACCATCACCGCCACTTTTGGGTCACGCCCAATAATCACCACCGGAAGTCGCCGCATCGACCGCGCCTTCGTCTGCCGCTCGGCACTCAACCGCTGCAATCTCAACAGCGGAACATCTTCATCGCGCACCCGCACCGACTCGTGATTGCCCCGCACGTCAATCTCACCAAGCCCAAACCGCTCGGTCGATACCACCGACGACAACGGCAACACGAACTGATGATTGCCCACCCGCAGCACAAGCCCCGGCATCACCGACAACGTCAGCGGAAGCGTAATCGCAAACACCGACCCCTGCCCGTGCCGCGACACCACCGACACCGTGCCGCCAAGCCGCTTGATGTTCTCGCGCACCACATCGAGCCCCACACCACGCCCCGACAACGCATCCGCCGTTTCCGTCGTCGAAAATCCCGGCAAAAAAATCAGCTCGACCACCTGCTCTTCCGAGAGCGACCGCGCACCGTCATGCGTGACAAGCCCACGCTCAACCGCAATCGCACGAATCCGCGTCGTATCGAGCCCCGCCCCGTCGTCGTCCACCTCAATCACAACCCGCGACCCCTCGGTATTCGCGCGCAGATGCACCGTACCCACAGGGTCTTTGCCCCCGCGAATCCGCTCCTCCGGCATCTCAACTCCATGCGCCACCGAGTTGCGCACGAGCTGTACGAGCGAGTCGGCAATCTCATCCGAAATCGCCTTATCAACCCGATTGTCCGCCCCCGAAATTCGCAACCGAACCTGCTTGCCGCTCGCCTTCGCCGCATCCCGCAACACGCGTGGAAGCCGAGAAAACACCCCCTTGAGCGGTACCATCCGCAGCTCCATCACCCGGTCTTTCGCCGTCTCGATGATGCGCCCAATGTTCTCAAGGTCGTCGTCGAGCCGCACCTGCAACTGCTCGGCCTGCACCCCGCGACTGTTGATCTCAGCCATCCGCTCGCGCACATCGCGCGCAAACACGTTCAACTCCGTGTACTGGTCCCACTCCAGCGCACCAAACTCTCGCAGCGCCGTTGAACCGACCGTCGCCTGCCGACCCGACACACTCGACACACCCGCCGTTCGCGGACGTATCGCCCCAGGGTTCGACATCGAACGCGTGTGCCCGCGCAACCCAGGGTCGGTCGTGCGTCCACCCGCTTGCTGCCAGTTGTACTCGTGGTCCGCCGCAAACGCATCGATGAGGTCGCGCAACGCCACGCGGTCGGCATGCATCTGATTGCGCATCGCGTGCAACTCGGCACGCAGCGCCCGCAAACGCGACCGTGTGATCACCAGCTCACCAACCAGATCAAGTATCTCATCGAGGTCAGCCGCATCGATACGCAGCGTCCGCCGCTCCGCCGCCGCCGCAATCTGCTCCGCCGTCTCCGGACGCTTCACCTGCGCCGTTGTCGGACGTACCGACCCCACGATCGGCTCGACCATCCGCGCAATCGCCGCTACCGCGTCTTCGAGCGCCTGCACGCTCTCTTCGCTTACGAGATTCAGGTCTTCACACCCCGCCGCCGCAATCTGCTCAATCTCGTCGGTACGCCGAACGATCGGGTCGGCCCCGGCCGCCGACGCCGCCGCCCCCAGATTCTGCGCGCTCCGCTGAATCTCTCGCAGCAACTCGACGTTGCCACGATTGCGAACGTACCTGTCGACCGCATGCCCAAGCTGCGACAGCGTGTTGCTCAACTCCGCCGCGAACGCCTCCGCAAGCTCAGGCTCCATCTCATCAAAGCGATGCGCGACGGCACTCTCGATCACCGTCTGCGGACGCGCCTTCTGCCCCGCACTCGTCGCCCCACCCGCGATCGCCCGCAACATCGCCATCAACCTGTCAGCATCGGCAAACAGCCCCTGCACGAGCTCTGGCGTCGCCGCCGCCTCACCGTCGCGCACCGCCCCGATGCGGTCTTCCATACCGTGCGCAACATTCGCAAACTCGTTCAACCCCACCGTCGCAGCACTGCCCTTCAGCGTGTGGGTGCAGCGAAAGATCGTGTGGATGATCTGCATGTCGGCAAGGTTGCGTTCAAAATCGAGCAACGCCGCGTTGAGCCGCTCAAGCTGCTCGCGCGATTCCGGAATAAAAAACTCCAGCACCTCCGCCTGCGCTTCGGCGCCAAGGTCAATCGTCGCCGCGTCGATGCGGTCGCGCTCGCGTTCGGCGACCCCACGCGAGTCGGCAAGCACCCGCTCGCACGCTTCAAGGCTCTCGATGCGCGTCGCATCGGCATGCGCAAGCCCAATCACCTCATCAAGAAACGACGCGATCACAAGCGTCGCGTCGAGCCACTGCTGGCGAAACGCCTTAATGTCGGCGCTCTCAAGCTCTTGCAGCAGCGCGTGCGCAACCGACGCAACCGCCGGGTCTTCACCCGCTTCGGCCCCAAACGCGATCTCACGCCACTCGGCTCGCAGCGAGGGCATATCATCAGCGGCATCGGCGCCCGGCTGCATACGATGACAAAGCTCGGTGATGCGCGCGAGACGCTCTTTCACCTCAATCGCGTAAAACGCTCGCAGTTCATCAAGCTCGCCAGATTCAACCTCATGCGGACCATCGGGCTCGCTCAAATGCGCCCCCTGCAACGCACTTACGCCCGCAGCCGTTCCACCCCCTCCCCCCGTCGCCCCGTGCGCGATCACCGCCCTGCCGCTCTCCGCGCGCGCCCCATCGCCCCCATCGCTCGATGAGCCCACTTCGTCATGCTCGAAAGCCACCTGAAACTCTTCGAGCGCCGCATCACGCTGCTCGTCGTCATCCGACGCAAACCCCTCAATCAACGCCCGCAACGTGTTGACGCCCGTCGCCAGCCGTTGCCTCAAGCCCGTACCACGCGTCGCCTCGTGCTCGCGCAAGAGCTTTTCGAGACGGTCGGCTACAAACGAGATATCGGGCTCGCCCACCATCGACGCGACGCCGCGCAGGTTGTGCAGCCGGTCTGCTGCCTCACGCAAATCATCGGGCTTGATCGCCCCCGCCGTCGCCACCGACTGCACCGTCTGCAGATACTTCTTCGCCTCAGCGACGAATATCGACTTGAGCTCGGGGTCAATGAACCTGGGGTTACGACCCGCCACGGCACGCCTCGTCAGCTCTTCGCGGGCTGGCCCCTGTTGGGCCCACCACGGGTGGGGTCTGGCAGCGTCACCGCATCGCCAGCAGTCATGCTCGTATCAAATGGAATCGTCCGCGGCGTCGACGTAGGCCGCGACAAATCAAAAATGCTCATCCGCGCCTGCTCGCGCGACATCTCAGGCGACAACGTCGGCTGCATCGCGTTCGGGTTTGTCGTCTCGACCGAGTCGATGCCCTCGATGCGTTGACGCGCCTTTTCAGCCACCCGCGCGAGATCGCGCAACACGGCGTCAAGCTCATCTTTCAACTCTGCCGCAGCCCGCGTATCGCGCTCAGAGAGCTGCCCGAAATACGACAGCGAGAACACCAGTTCTTTCTTTCGATTCTCAATGTCATCAAGCGGAATCGGCGCGGGTGCCGACTGCACCTTAAACCGCCGAATCGCCTCACCCAACGCCTCTGAAAGCCCCACCAGCTCATCAACCGTCTGACGAATATCGCGCGCACTCGCCTCGGTGCTCTTCGTGATCTGCTTCACGTCGCTCTGCAACGCCACGAGGCTCTCAATCGCCTCGGCCTGCGCCGTCGCGTCTTCGTAAATCGTCCGCACCTCTTGCTGCGTTGCATCGGCGACTTCGGCGATGCGTGTGAGGGCTTGACCCGCCTGCTCGGAGACGCTCACGCCCTCTTCGACCTCACGCGTCACGTCTTCCATCGCGCGCACCGACTCGTTCGCGTCTTGCTGCACACCCTCGATAAAGTCGCTGATGTCGCGCGTCGCAGCCGAGACGCGCTCGGCAAGCTTGCGCACCTCTTCAGCGACGACCGCAAAACCGCGACCCGCCTCACCCGCGCGTGACGCCTCGATGCTCGCGTTCAAAGCGAGCGTATTCGTCTGCACGGCAATGTCATTGATCAACTCGACGATCTGGTTGATCTCGAGCGACTTCTCACCGAGGTTTTTGATCTTCTTCGATGCCGTCAAGACGTGGACACGGATGCGCGTCATGCCCTGCTTGCTGTCGCGCACCGACTGCGCACCAATTGTCGCGTTGCTCGCCGTCTGCTCAGAGAGCATCGCCGCTTCACCGGCCTGCGCCGCCGCCTGCCGTATCCACGATGCCACCGACTCGACGTCGTGCACCGCCGCATCAATCTTTGCCGACTGCCGCGCCGCACCATCCGTCAATTGCGACGCCAGTGTGCGCAACTGACCCGCCGAGCGCGTCACCTTCGCACCTGCCGAACCGACCTCGATGGCGAGGTTACCACTCGATTCGAGCATCAGGTTAAACGCGTCGGTCACCGACCCGAGAATGTCGTCGGTCACCTGCCCACGCGCCGTCAAATCGCCCTGCGACGCCATCGACACCTGATCAAGCAGGCGAATGATCTGCGCATGCAGCTTGCGCTTGTCTTCTTCACTCTCGATGAGCCCGACGATGCGGTCGAGCATGTTGTTGATCGCAAGCGCAAGGTCACCGAACTCACCCTGCCCGCTGAACGTCGCCCGCACATGGTAATTGCCTCGACGAATCATCTCCGCCGTCGCCGTGAGATCGCGAATCGGCATGATGATCGACCGATTCACGAGTGTGTAGAGCGCGACAAATGCCACAAGCCCCAACACCACCATGAACGCCAACACCGCGACGATGTTGCCGCGCATGTCTTCGCCTTCGGTCACCGTCTCTGAGAGCACATCCGCCGTGCCATCGAGCACCAGTGACACCGGCTCAAGCAACCGCTGCACCACCCCACTCGGACTCGCGGTGCCCGCAAGCGCCCACGTCGTGCCCGGTATCAGTGTCGCGCTCCACACCCGCCGCGCCGATTTGGCCGCGCCACCGTTCACACCGCCCGCACCGACATTGCCAGCCGCTCCATTCGCGCCACCCTGCCCCGCGCCGCCTGCCTTCGCCTCAACCGCCGTCTGATCGAGCACGCGCGAGCTGCTAATAAAGCGATTCTGCAACCCCGCAACCGGATTCAGCGCCTGCTGCTCGACCTGCCGCAAAAAATCTGACGACTTCAAAAACCCGTCGAGATCGGGCTCGACCGCCGCAATCGGCGTCCCCGGCGCCACACCGCGACGAATCAGCATCGTCCGCGCCACCGTATCAAACAGCATCAGGCTGCCATCTTGCCCCACGTTGCCATTCTCGATCATCTCGATGAGCCGCGTGTCTTGCAGCGGCTCAGGCGACGCCTTGTCGCGCGGAAGCGAAAGCAAAAACGCCACCTTGTCGGCGTGCGACTCGACCCGCTGCATCACCGAGTGCGAGACGATGCTCTCTGCCACATTGCGAATTTCATCCGACTTTTCCGCCACCGTTCGCTGCGTGTCGTGGTAGCGCAGCGCCACATGGTCGAGCGCGTTGAGCGCCAGCCACACGATGACAAAATTAAAGACCGCCGCGACGAGAAATACCGCGAAGAAAAGCAGCATCAACCGAAAGGCGACTTCGTTGGCGCCCCGGCGCGCTGCGGGTTGAATCGATTGGCTCGCCTCTTCGGTCATGGTGAGGTCATCAAGGCGTCTACTGAGCAGGGCCTGTACACGAATTCAGAGCGTACACGAATCCAGAACAACGCGCCAAGTTATTGCAGCCCACGGCTCGGCGCTCGACGGCGCATCAAGCGACGCCCCGCAACGTCGCCACTACTTGCCCGCGTTCGCCTTCGACAGCGCCTCATCGAGCATCGCGATGAAACTCAACACGAACTTCTCGTTGTGCTCAAACCCCGTGTATCGCGGCTTATCGAGCGCAGATTTCCCGTCGGGCAAAAACACCACCGTCGGCAACCCCACGACGTTGTACTTGTCGAGCACCGCCGTCACCGCGTCGGTCTCTTCCGTCGCGTCAATCCGCACCCGAACAAACCGATTCAACCGCTCGGCTACCCGCGGATCCGGAAACAGGTGCCGCTCCATCTCTTTGCACGCCGCACACCACTCGGCGCTAAAATCGATCAACAATGGCTTGCCACTTGCAGCCGCCGCCATAAGCCCCTCGCCCTCGCTCGCAAGCCACTCGTGCGCCGCCGCCGCTACCTTCGCCTCCGCAACAGACTCAACCTTGTCATAGGCGAGGTAAACCGCCCCCGTACACAGCGCCACCGCCCCAATCTTGCGCGCCGCCACCGCCACCCCCGCATGCGCATCGAGCGTAAACGCCCCCGCCACCGCCCCCACGAGAAACAACCCCACGACAACCGCCCACCCCCACGCAGCCTCGGGCAACACCGCCTTCAACGCCCCCACATGCGGACGCAAAAAAACCAGCGCTGTCGCAAACAACGCAATCGCAAAAACCGCCTTCACCGTATCCATCCACGGCCCACTCTTCGGCAACTGCACCGCAAACACGCCAATCACAAAAAACAGCAACCCCACCCCAAGCGCGTACGTAAACAAAAACACAAACCCCAAAAACACACTCTGCGTGCTCGCCACCCACGTCAGCACCGCCGCCAGCACCGGCCCCGTACACGGCGCCGCCACAAACCCCGCAACAAGCCCCATCAGATACGCCCCACGCACCCCCGACCCGCCCACCATCGACAGCCGCGTCTGCAACCCCGATGGAAGCGCAAGCTCAAACAACCCCAGCATCGACGCCCCCATCACCACAAAAAACACCGCCAGCCCCGCCACCACATACGGACTCGCGAGGTACGTGCCAAACGCCTTGCCCGACAACGCCGCCACCACCCCCAGCGATGAAAACATCGTCGCAATGCCCAGCACGAAACTCGACGACACCAGCACCGCCCTGCCACGCGATTGCGCTCGACCCCCACCAAAGACGTTGACGGTGATCGGTATCAATGGGTACACGCACGGCGTGAAACTTGTGCCGACCCCCGCTGCGAAAACGACCGCCAACGCCCATCCGGTGCCCGACGACGCAAGCAGCGATTCGAACGATGAAAGTTCTGGGGCCGCCACCGCCGATCGCGGCA
>CAZXXB010000034.1:6152-8584 GCA_964644185.1 uncultured Myxococcota bacterium | reverse complement strand
CCAAACCACGGCGCCGAGACACCACGGAGACTGCCATGTCCGACACGACCACCAACGGCGTGCGAATTCGCGTGTCGCCGCGATACGTCCCCGAACAAAGCGACCGCGTCTCAGGTGTCCGTCTGTTTGCATACACAGTCGTCATCTCCAACGAAGGCAGTGAACCCGCCAAACTCTTGCGCCGCCACTGGATCATCACCGACGGCTGGGGCAACCGCCATGAAGTCGAAGGCCCAGGGGTCGTCGGCGAAACCCCTCGACTCGAACCCGGCGACTCGTTCGAGTACACCAGCTTCTGCCCACTCAAAACCGCCCACGGCTCGATGGAAGGCAGCTTTCGCATGACGCGCGACGATGGCGACGCCTTCGACGCACGCATTGACCCCTTCTACCTCGTCGCCGACACCGAAACACTCAACTAACCGCGCGGCTTACGGCACGGTGTGGCGACGCGGCGGCACCGGCCCAAGCGCCCTGCCCCGCGCATCAAACGCAGCCCACGCCATCCGCGCCGTCGTGTGCGCGGCGCCCACACGACCGTCCGGCGTCACGCAAATCGCCCCCCCGCGCCCGCCAACCCGCGCCAGCATATACTCAAACGCCGACTGAATCGCCTCATCGGGCTTCGCACCCGCCTCGATGTTGCGCACGATGCGACTCGCGAGCGTCGTCCGCGCGATAAGCTCACCCCACCCCGTACAGCACACCGCCCCGGCCTCGTTGTCGGCCAGAATACCGCACCCCGGCAGCGGCGTATCACCCACCCGACCCGGATGCTTAAACGGCGTACCGCCCGTCGAGTTCGCCGCCGCAAGCCGCCCGCTCACATCGCGCGCCACCGCCCCCACCGTATCACCCGCCACAGGCGGCCCATCTTTGCTCTGCGCCGCACCCGCAAAATACTGCTCAATGTAGTCAAGCGACTGCGCCCGATACTTCTCCCACAACGCCCGCTCTCGCGGATGCACGAGCTCGGCATTCTCAATCAACGGCACCCCGTGCGTCCCCGCCCACCTGTCCGCCGCTTCACCCACCAGCAGCACGTGCTTGCCGTGCGCCAGCAATTTGCGCGCCGCCCGCACCGGATTCTTCACCCGCTCAAGCGACGCAAGCGCAGCAAAACCGAGGTCCGGCCCGTGCATCATCGCCGCATCGAGCTGCACGCGCCCCTCGCTGCTCAACACCGACCCATACCCCGCGTCATACGCCGGATTATTCTCTAGTATCACCACCGCCTCTTCGACCGCATCGAGCGCACTGCCCCCCGCCGTCAGCACCCGATACCCCACCTCCGCCGCCTCACGACAACCCTCCAGCACAATCGGATACTCCTCATCGCTGATGTTCCACGCCCCACCGTGCACGGCGATCACCGGCGCAACACTGACCGATTGAGACAAACTGGCAGACAGCGGTTGATTCGCAGGCAGTGGTTGATTGGCAGACTGGTTCAAGGTGTCTCTCGTTTCCGCGTCGCGCCGCGCACGCCGCACATACCCGACGGCCCGTCACGACTTCCTGTGTTATTCGACCTTCGAAATCTGGTTACGATTTGTAGTGCGTCCCCATTGGCACGCCAGCGTACCCCACGACGACCACGGCAGGCGACGGGTCAAACCCGCCGAGCCGCAGTTGCGCAGCGCCGCCGCCACCCTCGGCGAGCACCTCGCGCCGCAAATACCCAAGCGCAACCACCTCGCCCGTTGTCGGGTCGGTCGCCGCGCTCGTGAGATAACCCACCTCTTTTTCAGCCAACCCTTCGCCGGTGAGAACCGCCACTTCGCCCCCCGCCCGCGAAACCGCCTCGACGACTTGCACCAATGCGCCCGACGCATCGCCCGTCGCGACAATACGTAGCCGCACAAGATGCCGGTTCACGTGGCCTCGCGCGTGAATCCGCGCCATCGGCTCCTGCCCAACGTAGCACCCCTTGGTGTACGAAATCGCCTCACCCAGACCGGCCTCTGGCAGCAGCGTCTTCTCGGTCAGTTCGCGCCCCCACCTCGCGACCCCATTCGTAATCAGCACCACCTCAAGTGCCCTCGCCGAAACCACATCGCCGCCCACTTCTCGCGCCGCACCCGCCAACGCCCCGATCACCTCATCAAACGACGCTGCATCGCAAACCACCGTCACCGCATCGAGCCCACCCAGTGATCGCCGCGCAAACATCACCTCCGCAGCCCCGTCAACCACCTTCGCCATCACGTTGCCGTTCTCTGTCAGCCCCGCCGCAAAGCGACCCACCACCTCACCCACCCGCAGGCCCGCAAGCGTCGCCAGCCTCACCCTTTCGTCTGCGACACCCGCATCTCCACCCATCTCATCTCCACCTGCACCTTTGCCTACCCCGTCACCCTCAACCGAATAGAACTGGGCCAGCGTCACGTCGTCGGCGATGATGTAGCGGTCCAGGTGAGTCCGGACCTTCT
>CAZXXB010000034.1:3684-6142 GCA_964644185.1 uncultured Myxococcota bacterium | reverse complement strand
GAGCGCCGCCCGCACGATCTCGACGGTTTCGCGCGCCGTCTCAAGCAGCACATCATCGGCACGTCGATGCAACACAAACTCGGCCACCATCTGCCCCTTCACCACCAGTAGCGCCGCCGCGAGCGACGACCCCACATCAAGCTTACGCAGGTCTTGCGTCACCATCCGCTGCAAAAAATCAACCGCATCCGAACCGCTCACACGCAACACCGCCCGGTCATCGCGCACAACGACGCCCACGCGGCGCGCAGCACCTGCACCTCACGCTTCAACACCTCGCGCACCGACACCTCGCGCATCGCTACCGTCGCGTCAGCCTCACTCATGTTCTCTCGCGATGACATCATTTCAGGCTTCATTCTGATGCTTTCGGGTCCGCCCGAGCGGCGCGCGTTGTACCCGTGCCCGTGCAACCACTCAAGTGTTCGCGCGTCAAACCCGCGCCACACGTTTCCCGCAAGCTTTCGTCACGCTTTCCTCTCACCCCTTGCCCGACGCTTGCCCCGTTGACTTGCCCCGCCAACGTCGTCTATCCGCCCCAACCATGCGGGCACTCACGACATTTGCCACTGAAACCTTCGGACGAATCGTCGTCGCCCTCCTCCCTTTTCTCCCACGCATTCTCGTCGCCCGCGTCGCACGCCGTTACGTCGCAGGGGCCTCACTCGACGACGCACTGCGCGTCACCCGCGAACTCGCAACAACCGGAGCCACCGCGACCATCGACGTACTCGGCGAAGAGGTGCGCGACGCCGCCCGCGCCAACGCCGAAACCGACACCTACCTCGCCGTGCTCGAAGCCATCGCCCGCGAAAAACTTCGTGCGACCGTCTCGCTCAAACCTTCCATGCTCGGCCTGCGCATCGACGAGGCGCTCTGCCGTGCAAACATCGAGCGCGTCTTTACCCGCGCGGCGCAACTCAACATTGGCGTCTGCCTCGACATGGAAGACAGCACCACCACCGACGCCACCATCGCCCTCTTCGCCGCCATGCACGCCCGCTTCAAAAACGCTGGAATCGCCTTTCAGGCGTGCCTGCGCCGGTCGGCAAACGACGTCGCAACACTCGAAACCGCCGCCCACATCGCCAGCACACCCGCCTCGATTCGCCTCTGCAAAGGCATCTACGTCGAGCCCGAGACCATCGCTTTCCGCGACCCCGAAGACGTGCGCGACAGCTACCGCCGCCTACTCGACACCCTCATGGCAGGCCCCAACTTCTGCGCCATCGCAACCCATGACCGCGCCCTCGTCGCAACCGCCGAAACCCTGCTCGCAAAGCACCACCTGCCCAAAACCCGCTACGAATTTCAAATGCTGCTCGGCGTCGAGCCCACCCTGCGCGCCGAACTACTCGCAAAGGGACACCCGCTGCGCGTCTACATCCCATTCGGTCACGACTGGTACGCTTACTCGCTGCGCAGACTAAGAGAAAACCCGCAGATCGCATGGCACGTTCTGCGGGCTCTCTTCTCGCCGACGTGACGCCACGCCCATGCTACGCGCCGTGAGGCAGCGAACCGGCTGCGTCGGGCCGTCTCGCCCGTCGGCACTTCGCACGGTGGCGCGTTACGCCACCTGCACGTCGATCGTCTTCACCGTCGCGGGCGCGCGCTTCGGCACTTCGAGCGTCAGCACGCCGTCTTTGTAGACCGCCTTCACCGCTTCCGCGTCCACCGTCTCGGGCAAACGGAAGCTGCGCGAGAATTTTCCGAACGTCCGCTCGTACCGCGTCCACCCGGCCTTCTCTTCGTTGACCTCGTTGCGACGCTCGCCCGAAATCGTCAGCACACCGCCGTCAACCGCCACCTTGATGTCTTCTTTGTTCACCCCCGGCACGTCGAGCCGCAGCGTCACCGCCTGCTCTGCATCGACGATATCCACCGCCGGGGCAAACGCCGCCTTCGCCACGGGCGCGAGAAACTCGTCGTTCCAGAAGCGGTCGTTGAGCAGCCGATCCAGCACCAGCGGAAAGCCAAACACATCGTTCACGGGGGTATGATTCTTGCGCACCAGCATAGCCAATTCCTCCTTGCCTGAGCCGTGCCAACCGGCACACGGCCCGTTGGTTTCCTGAGGCAAAACTAGGCTCTCCGCGCGCACCCGCAAGACCTTGCCTTTTTTTCAAACGTGTTTATGAGCGGCCACTTTCGCATGTTGCGGCGCACTTTGCCGCTAGCCACGCGCCTTCACCGCCGCCTCCGCCGCCTCCGCTGCCTCCGCTCCCCCCTCCACGTCTCCCCCGCGCGTACCAAACGCCACGGCCCCCTCGCGATACCGCACCCCCACGAGACACAACCCCGATGCCGCCGCCGTCGCCGGTGCCGCCCGCCTGTCACGTGCGGCAATGATGCCGCTCACCCCCGCCCGGTCGAGCCGCCCAAACCCCGCCTCCAGCAGCACCGACACCCTCGCCCGCACCTGCCCCCGCACAACCCCGCCCCCCACAAACTCCAA
>CAZXXB010000034.1:0-3616 GCA_964644185.1 uncultured Myxococcota bacterium | reverse complement strand
CACCCTGCCCCCCCCACCGCGATACCTCGACCGCATGCAACACCCGCACCGTGTCGCTCACACTGCTGCCACTCAACATGAACGACGCGAAATCGTGCTCGCCCAGCAACGCCGGTATCACCTCATGCACCCGCGCAACCTCAAACCTCTCCCCATGCGGAAACGGCACCCGCGCCTGCCAATCGCCCAACGCCGGCCACGCACTGTGCCCAAACACCACCCGATACCGATAATGCTTCGCCACCGCATCCCGTCGCGGATCAAACCCCAACGCAACCTCGGCCAACCCATGCACCGCAATGTCACTCGGCAACACGCCCAAAAGCCGCGCCCGCAGCCGCGAGATCGCATAATCGGGCTCCGGTCCCCGCGACGATTGCGGGTTGGGCGCGGGCACGAGCCGCGGGTCAAACGTAAACGCCGCCACCTGACCCACCGCGTGCACACCCGCATCGGTGCGACCCGACCCAGCCACCGTCACCTTCTGCCGCAACGCCATCGAAAGCGCGTCTTCGAGACGCGCCTGTATCGTGTCTCCATTCGACTGCCGCTGCCACCCGCAATAGGCGGTGCCGCGATAACCAACAAGCATGGCGTAGCGAAGCATGGGCCGACGATGCTACACAGATTCATCGTGGGGTGCACGGGTGGCGCGACGCAATGTCGCGACGTCGAGACGCCAACTTCACAGCGAGGCACAACATGCAAATCGCGATCACCGGCGCAACAGGGCTCGTCGGCAAAGCCGCAACCGAGCGCCTCACCAAAGCAGGCCACACCGTCATCCCCATGGTTCGCCGCAAAAGCGCCGACTCAACGGGCATCTACTGGAACCCCGAAACCGGCGACATCGACGCCCAGAGCCTCGAAGGCTTCGACGCCCTCATTCACCTCGCCGGTGAAAACATTGCCGGTGCCCGCTGGACCCCCGAGCACAAAGCCCGCGTCCTCGACAGCCGCGTCAAAGGCACCACCCTCATATCGAGCACCCTCGCGCGCCTGCAACGCGGCCCACGCACCCTCATCAGCGCCTCTGCCATCGGCTACTACGGCGCACGCGGCGACGAAGAACTCGTTGAAGACGACCGCCCCGGCGGCGGGTGGATGAGCGACGTCGTCGTCTCATGGGAAGCCGCCAACACCCCCGCCATCGAAGCCGGCCTGCGCGTCGCAATGCTGCGCATCGGCATTGTCCTCGCCCGAGACGGCGGCGCACTCAAAGAAATGATGCTCCCCTTCTCACTCGGCGTCGGCGGCGTTGTCGGCAGCGGAAATCAATACATGAGCTGGGTCGCCCTCAAAGACGTCGCAGAGATCATCCGCTACACCCTCGACACCGACCTTCTGCGCGGCCCCATCAACACCACCGCCCCGCGCCCCGTCACCAACCGCGAATTCACAAAGGCCCTCGGAAAAGCACTGCACCGCCCAACCGTGCTCCCCGTGCCGTCGTTCGCGATCAAGACCCTCTTCGGCGAAATGGGCGACGCACTTCTGCTCTCAGGCGCACGCGTCGTACCCGCAAAACTCAAAGCCGCCGGATACACCTTCTGGCACCACGATGTGCAAAGCGCGATCGACGCGGCGCTCGTCAGTTCTTGATGTTGAAGTCGGTGCCGCCCTCTTCGACGTCGGCCTCGCCCTCTGCCGGCTTCTCTTCACCGCGCTCAAAGTCTTCGTCGAGCAACGTACGGTCGCGCTCATCACGCTCAAACATGTAGCTCGCCTCGAGCGCGCGCACCCACGCCTGAAACACCGCGTCGGCATATGGCTTCGCAGCCTTGTCTTTCACCTCAAACATCTCGCGCGTCTTCGCATACTGCCCGCCGCGCTTCCCCTTGCCCTGAAACAGCTTAAAAATCGCGCTCAGCTTCTTTGCGTCTTCTGTCGGAGCATCAAGCGCCGTCACGTCGAGCAACGTCCCGTTGTTGTCGAGCGACACCGCCACCGGCACGCTGCCGAATCCCTGCATCGTCAGCTTCATAAACACGAGGTAGCCAATGCGGTCTTTCTTCTTCAGCCGCGCCAGCTTCTGCGGCTCTTGATCGACAAGCCGCGGCGCACCCAGGTTTTCGGCAAGCTCCATCGCGCGAAACACCGTAAACACCGTGTTCTTCAGCTCATCCGGCGCAACCGCGCGCTTGAACGCCTTCGCCATGCGCCCCGAACCGTTGCTATCGATCTCGTACCGCGACGCCAGAAACCACTTCGCTTCCGGAAAAAACTGCCCCACCTTCGGGTGCAGCGTGCGCACGTACGCAATCACATCGTTCAGTTCGAGCTCGCCAAACCCGCTCGTCCCGGTCGGACAAAGCAACTCACCCGCCCGATTCTTGATGCCGCCACCCAGCAACGTGCGCAACGTATCGTCGCCGTACTGGTTCATCGTGTCGCCATCGCGCAGGTTTGGCAGCGCCTCGCTCGCACCCGTCGCAAGCGGACCATCACCGCGCCCGTACCACCCAAAGCACGCGCTGTAATGAATGCGAAACAGCTTCTCGCCGTTCACCGCGTCACCGAGGCTCGCACGCTCATACAACGTCGGAAAATCGAACGTCTGCGACCGCGTCGCCGGACGAAACGAGCTATCTTCCTCCTCGTCGTCCTGAGCCAACGCAGGCATCGCCACAACCGCCGCAACCGTCAACGGCAGCACAACCGTCAGCGCACGCGCAAGCACGTCGCGACGAAGCGTGAGACGAAAAGAACTCATTGCCGCACCGCCTTCTGAAAGCTGTAAAACTCATTCGAGAATGCATCGAACGTCGCCGTCGAACCCTTCGTCGCCGCCGCCTCAAGCCCGCCAACGCTGCTCAAAAGCGACGACAGGCTCGCCTCGAACGCCGCCTTGCGCGATGGCGCAACACCCGCGCTCAGCCCCTGCAACTCGGTCGCCGCCGCGGTGATCGCCGCCGCACCGTCGCGCACGATGCGCGGATTCGGCTTCGCAAACGCGCGAAACTGATTCCCAATCTCGGCCCACGCGTAACCAATCTCACGCGTCAGAAGCTGCACACGCTCTGCCGCAACCCCATCGGTCGGACGATCACCCGCACCCGACCCCGCACCACCCCCGGCGCTCGCGCCTGCACGCACCGGACCCGCCGCACCACGCGCCGCCGCGCGAAAGAAACCCGGCTGGCGCTGCTGCTGTGGCTTTTGCGCATCGAGCTCAAGCCGACGATCTTCCGGACGCAACGGCCACAAACCCACCGCAACCTCAAACTCGCTCGCAAACCCGCGCCCCTCAAACTCGCCCTGAATCACCACCCGATAGCTTCCCTTGCGCTCGGGCGTAAAGCTAAACGCAAACCGCCCCGGCTGACCTGTCGGCACGAGCCGGTAATACACCGGGTCAATTCGCGCCTTGCTGTACACCACGCCGGCAACGACGCGCGCGTCATCCATCGGCACCCGATTGCCATAAAGCGGATGGCGCGACGCCGGTATCGCCATCGCATGCACACCCAGCGTCAACGGCCGCCCCGGCTCTGGAATCCCCGGCTCAATCGTGAGAAGCACCTCATGCGTCGTCGTCAGCGCCTGCAACCTCCCCTGCGACCGCGCCTGCGCCGCCACCGCCTTCATGGTCTTCCAGGACGGGTTCTTCGGGAGT
>CAZXXB010000033.1:21168-21424 GCA_964644185.1 uncultured Myxococcota bacterium | reverse complement strand
TGACGATGCGCTGGTTTTGCCGGGGGTTGAGACGTTGGTGGGCGAAGCGCCGCCCTCAACGGCAACTGCGGTTGCGCCCGCGCCGAACTTGAGCGGGGGCGGGGGGGCAAGGCCGAGTTGTTTGCGCAACGCGACGACGGCTTCGTGGGCTTTGGTAAGCCATGCAAGCTCGCTTTCGCGGGTTTCGAGGGCGATGTAACGCTCGTAGTTTGAGAGGGCGAGTTCGTTTTTTCCGAGGAGGCGCTGGCACTCGGCG
>CAZXXB010000033.1:20412-21150 GCA_964644185.1 uncultured Myxococcota bacterium | reverse complement strand
CGCGATTCATGCCGACGTAGCGGGCGTAGAGCACGACGGCGTCGCCGCAGCGCATCGCTTTTCGGTAGGCGAAGGCGGCGTTGTAGAATCCGAGTTGGTAGGTGGGGTCGAGTTCGGCGGCACGCTGGTATTGGTAGGCGGCGTCGGCGAAGCGTTTGAGGTTGTAGAAGAGCTGGCCGAGGCGCTTGTAGGCGATGACGTAGGAGGGGTCTTCGCGCTGGGCGTTGCGGTAGGCGGTTTCGGCCTCGGCGGTGTTGCGCTCTTTGGCGAGCTTGTCGCCGCGGGCGGTCTCGGCCTCGGCTTCGGGTCGCCCTGCAAGGGCTGCGTGGGGTGCTGCGACGGCGAGTGCGAGCGTGGCCGCGCAGGTCAGCGTGGCGAGCGCGCGGGTGAGACGGGTCGCGAGCGCGGGGCGCGCGTCAGTCGAGGTTGAGAATGATTTTTTCGGTTTCATCGACCTTCACCTCGACGGTGACCGTTTTGTCAAAGCCGAATCCGGGGTTCATGAGACGTATCTCGCGTTGCCCCGCTGGGACCTTGAGGCCCTTAACCGGGGTCGTGCGATCGAGGGGTTTGCCGTCGATGAAAATATTCGCCCAGGGGCGGGTGCTGATGTCGAGGTAGCCGTAGCCTTTGACTTTTTCGGCACGTTCGGCGCGTTCGGTGCGGGATTTTTCGTCGGTTGTCGCGGTCGCGTCGGTACCGGGGGCAGGCGCGGCGGGGGCGGCGGGTTTTGCGGGC
>CAZXXB010000033.1:16788-20371 GCA_964644185.1 uncultured Myxococcota bacterium | reverse complement strand
CCCTTCGCGGCGGTCGTTTCGCCCTGCCAGGGCTGGAAGCCTTCGAGCTTGAGTTCGACGGCGAGCTTTTCGCCATCGGCGACGTTGGTGAGGGTGAAGGGGGTGATGCCTTTTTCGACTCCGCCGACGAAGACGCGGGCACCCGCGGGGGTGCTGGTGACGATGACTTCGCCGGTTGTGGCCTTGAGCACGCCCAGTACGGAGGCGAGCTTTTCGCCTTCGCGGAAGCTGACGTCGGTGACGAAGTCGCCGTGGTTGGCGAGTCTGAGAGCGATCTTGTGGGTGGCCTTGCGGTCGACGCCGACGATCTCGGTGGGGGTTTTGAGTCCGGTCGGTTGTCCGTCGAGCAAGACGTCGGCACCTGTGGGTTCACTCTTGACGGTGATGGCGCCGGGGGCGTTGGCGGCCTGCACCTGCATGTAGGCGAATGCGCCGCCACCTAAGAGGGCGACGAGGGCGAGTGCTCCGCCGAGGATGAGCCCGGTTTTTGAGCCGCCCGCGGTCTGGGTTTGTGGGGCGTTGGTGCCGGGTAGGGGGCCAGAGCGGGGTGTGACGTCGGCGGGGCCTGAGCCGACCGAGCCAGACCCGACAGAACCTGAGCCGACCGACGCGACCGAGCTGACCGAGGCCATGCTGCCGGTGGCGAGCGCGGTTCGCTGCTGGGTCATGGGGGGCAGCGGCGGCACGCCATCGGTGGGGCTGCCGGAGGCGCCGGGTAGCGAGTGTCCGACGGTGGAGAGGTTGCCGTCGTCGCGTGGAAGCTGCTGGGCTTCCATGATCATGCTGGCGATGCGGCTTTTGAGGCGCGCGATCTCGGCGGAGAAAAACGACTGCATGAACTCGCCGAGCGAGTGGTTTGTGTAGTCGGGGAAGCTCTGGTTGAGAAAGCGCTGGACGTCGGTGCGTACTTCGGCGGCGTTCTGGTAGCGGTCTTTGAGGTTCTTGGCCATCATCTTGCGGATGATGCGCTCGACCTCTTCGGGGGCGTCGACACCCATTTCTTTGAAGGTGGGTATCTCGCCTTCGCGGATGCGGCGGAGTTTTTCGCGGTCGTCTTCGTCGTCGTAGACGCGGCGTCCGGCGAGCATCTCGTAGAAGACGCAGCCGAGCGAGAAGACGTCGCTCTGGGGCGAGGCGCCGTGGCCTTCGGCCTGTTCGGGTGACAGGTAGGGGAACTTGCCCTTGACCATGCCAACTTTGGTGATGGCGATTTTTTGATCGGCGCGGGCGATGCCGAAGTCGACGAGCTTGACGTCGCCAGCGTGCGAGACGAGCACGTTGCTGGGCGAGATGTCGCGGTGGATGATTTTCTGTTCGCGTCCGAGTGCGTCGGTGAAGGTGTGGGCGTAGTGGAGGCCCTTGCAGACCTGGGTGACGATGTAGAGCACGTGGGGCAGGGCGAACTTGTCGCCTTTGCGCTTGAGCGCACGCAAGATGCCGTGCACGTCGCGGCCCTCAATGTATTCCATGGCGATGTAGTAGTCGCCGCCGACGGTGCCGAGGTCGTAGATGTGGACGATGTTGGGGTGGTTGAGCTGGGCGGCGATGTTGGCTTCGTCGATGAGCATGCGGATGAACTCATCGTCGGCGGAGAACTGGGGGAGGATGCGTTTGACGACGAGAAGTTTCTCGAAGCCGGAGAATCCACGTTGTTGCGCAAGAAGCACCTCGGCCATGCCACCTTGCGCGAGGCGACCGAGAAGCACGTACTTGCCAAATTGAACCGGACCGGACACCCCGACTTGTCCTTCACATAAAGGCGCGAATGCGCCAGACCCCGCGTCAACGCGAAAGAATCGCCCGACGCACGAACGCAGCACTCAATCTCGCCACGTTATCAGCGTCACGGCGCGCCATACAAGCGCGCAAGCGAGCGAAGATGGGTGAGGAGGCTTGAGAGGGCGCGGGCGCGGTGTGAGATGGCGTTTTTCTGGGCTGGGTCGAGCTCGGCGAGGGTGCGCGCTGGCGCGTTGCTCTCGGGGGTGCCGGAATGGCCCGGAACGCTGGAAATATTGGGGACGCTGGAACTACTGGGAACGAAGAGCGGGTCATAGCCGAAGCCGTTTGTGCCACGGGGGGTGTCGGTGATGTGTCCGCGCAATTCGCCTTCGGCGAAGAGGATGTCAGATTCGTTGATTATGCCGTTGTGGGGTGGCGGGCAGAGGCAGAGGGTGCAGACGAAGCGGGCGGTGCGGGCTTTGGGGGTGAGGGCAGCGACGCGGGTGAGTTCGGCGAGAAGTTTTGCGTTGTTGCGAGCGTCGTCGCGGGGCTCACCGGCGTAGATGGCCGAGTCGACGCCGGGCGCGTTGGCGAGCGCTGTGACTTCGAGTCCAGAGTCGTCGGCGAGGGCATAAAGGCCGGTGGCGCGGGCGACGGCTTCGGCTTTGAGGCGGGCGTTGGCGCGGAATGAGCCTCCGGTTTCGGCGACTTCGGCGGGTTCGGCGATGCCGCGGGCGGCAAGGTCGGCGAGCGAGAGCCAGACGATGTCGAGCGCGGCGGTGAGGGCGGCAAGTTCGCCGAGTTTGCCGCGGTTGCGTGTGGCTAAGACGATGCGCAGCGGTTTTTGGGTGGTTTCAGTGGGCATGGCGGCAGCGAGAGTGAACATGACTTGTGGGCGCGTGCAAGGGCGGGCAGAGTGGCAATGTGCGCCTGCTACCCGCCGTGTGACCCATGCGCGTTGATCGTTGCCGTTTGCAGTTGTTGAGTGTGGTGTTTGCCCGCGCCCTGCGGGTGTGTGCGCAGCCGTGGTTCGTCGCGGCGTGCGCCGTCGCATCGCTTGGGGCGTGTGGCATGAACGCGCTCGACACGCCGTGCGACGACGGCTTTGTGCTCGATGATGGGGTGTGCGTGGCGGCGGGTGACGACGTGACCGACCCGTCTGTAACATCGTGCGTGACGAACGCCGATTGTGGCGCGGGGTCGTTTTGCATTGATGGGGCGTGCGGGGTGGCGACGGGCGATGCGCTACGGGTGTGTGACCCGGGGCGGGGTGAGGCGACGTGCAGCGCGCCGTATGGGTGCGCGAGCATCAGCGATGGAATCGGGCTTTGCATCGCGTTTTGTGAGAGCGACGACGATTGCGCAAATGGTGATCGTTGCGGCGACTACGCGGGCAACAGCGTGTGCATGCCGGGCGATACTGAGTGTCCGCGAGGAATCGACTGCGCGAATGGGACGACGTGTGGGTTTGGGCTTGATGGGTTTGTGGGCGACTCGCGGGTGATTTTGACGTGTCGTGAGCCGCCAGCGACGGCGCGACGGTTGGGTGAGGCGTGCACGCCGGGTTTGGCGGCGTGTTTGAGCGGAAGGTGTCCGACGCATGGCGAGTGTTCGCAGCCGTGCTCGTTTGATGGGGCGCGCGAGAGCATTGCCTGCCCGCCGGGGTACACGTGTCGTCCGATACAGTTTGAAGATGCGACGGCGGGCACTGGCGATGTGCGGGCGCTGGGGTGCGTGCGGCCAGAGCTTGCGCCACGTTTGCATGGCGAGCCGTGCGGGGTGCGGGCGGCGTGTCTCGATGGGCGCTGCGCGGTGCCCGAGACGAGTGACGCGGCGCGGGCGTTGTGCCTGCCAGAGTGCGAGG
>CAZXXB010000033.1:0-16683 GCA_964644185.1 uncultured Myxococcota bacterium | reverse complement strand
CGGTGCGCAGTGTGATGCGCGGTGCGGGCGGCAGCAAGATTGCGGTGAGGGGTTGGTGTGCGAAGTGCGGGGGTATGCGCGCGAGGGGATGTTTGCGTCGTTTGGGGCGTGTCTTGTGGCGGTTGAACCGGGTGCCGAGTGTGCCGAGCCCGATGATTGCGACGTGGGGACGTGTACGGTCGAGGCGTTTGGTGTCGATGCGGTGCCGTGGTCGCGGTGTGATGCGGCGCGCACGTCGGGTCGCGTGGCGGGCGAGGTATGTACGTTTGGTGATGAGTGTCTGGGGGGGCTGTGCACGGCAGAGGGGGTTTGCACGAACGTGTGCCGCATCTCGACGTCGTGCCCCGCGGTGCCGCGTCGTGACCCAAATGGGTGGGCTTGTCGTCCGGCGCCGGTGACGGACGTGTATGGTAACGAGACGTTTACGAGCGTGTGCCTTGATTACAACGTGCTGACGTACGGCAAGGTGGGGTCGCTTTGCCCCAACGGGGCGAGCGACTGCGCGGGGCTGCGCTGCATCGCGGGCACGTGCGCGCCGTGAGGCTGTGCGGGTGCGGCTGTGCAGGCTGGGGGGGGTGTTGGCAAGGGTGAGATTTGAGACCGCGTTGCGCGAAACTGACACAGTGCGGCAAAAGTTGTGGGGTCAAATTGCGGCGAAAGCGTTGTCATGTCGGGCGCTTGAACCTATGCTGCGCGTCGTCTGTCGCTACTCAGTTTTTCGGTCAGGGCGGTGCCGTGGTTCTGGCGTCGCCTGTGCTTTTTGCGGAGGCTATTCATGGCTCGTGTTTCGAACTCTGTAAGTTGGTCGGCTCGGCGTGTGTGGGTTGCGTGTGCGGCGCTGGTCGCGCTTGTGGCGACCGGGTGCCTGCCGGATGAGAGCAACAAGTTCACGACGTTTCCGTTTGATCCGAGTGAGTTTGCCGACACGTTCGGCGATACGGCCCCGGCGGATGACGACGACGATGACGATGATGACGACGCGACCGACACGGGCGACGACGATGACGACGCGACGGTGACCGATGATGACGATGCGACGGGCACCGACGACGATGACGACGATGCGACCGACACGGGCGATGACGATGACGACGTGACGGGGCCGTGTGAGTATCCGCAAGATTGCGGCAACGGCGATTGCGTGGCGGGTGCGTGCGTGTCGTTGCAGCGGTTTACGACGTCGTGCAACCCTGACGCGACCGAGAGCGAGTGTGAGGCGGGCGAGGGGTGTGACCGTGTGACGCGGCGGTGCGTGCCCGAGTGCGAGCTTGATATCAAGCGGCCTTGCAAGAAGGCTCCGCGCACGTGCCGCACGAGCAAAGACTGCCCGTTGTTCATGTCGTGCCATGCGACGCTCGATGACCCGACGGTGTTGCGTTGCATCAACAACTGCGACACCGACCTTGATTGTCCGGCGGATGGCATTTGCACGAATGGCGAGTGCATCCCGTTTGCGAACCCGCTCGAAGGTGGCAACGAGCCGACGCTGCTGGGTTCAACGACGCAGATGAAGGCGGGGGTGGGTGAGTCGTTCCCCGACTTTCCGTGGGGCATTTCGCTTGCGGGGTATGGTTTGCGCGGGTCGGGCGTCGATTCGCCGTACCAGAAGCAGCTTGGTGGATCGAACAAGATGTGGGACCGCCTCAACATTCGCGCGGTGGCGGTGGATAACGGTGAAGAGCTGGCGATCTTCGTGCGGTTTCCGCTGATTTTCAGCACCGATTATCTGGTGGCACGCACAGCGCAGATTTTGAAAGAGCGCGACGGGGTCGATTACTCGAAGCACATCATCACGGGTGCGACGCACTCGCACAGCCAGCCGGCGCGGTATTGGACGGTGGCACCGGACTTTGGGTTTGTCGGGCACGATGTATTTGAGCCGACGATTTTTGAGGTGCTGGCGAAGGCGACGGCAGACGCGATCGAGCAGGCGCTCGATGACCGCAAAGACGCGAAGTACGGTATTGCGGTGTTTGATGATTTTGACCCCGATGACCGCATCACGAGCAACCGTCGCGAGACGTGGCCGTTTGGCAAAGACCCGCAGTCGTTCATCATTCGCGTGGATGACGCGGCGACGAACAAGCCGATGGCGGCGTTGACGAGCTTTGCGATGCACGGGACGATTTTTGGTGACGGGCCGGTGATCACCGGTGACTCGGGCGCGGGCATTGAGATTGAAGGCCAGGAATACTTCGCGGCGCGGTATGGGGTGCCGGTCAACGTGACGTTTTTCAACGGCAACGCGGGTAACGTGAGTCCGCGTGGTGAGGGTGTGGGCGACAGCGAATATGCGCGTGCGCAGGCGGTGGGTCAGCGTTACTGGAAGAACGTGGGTGATGCGTTTGACGCGACGCCGATGAGCGCATCGCTGACGAAGTTTGAGGTGGCGCTGCGTCGCGAGGCGGTGTCGTACGACATCATCGGTTACGACCGCGACAAGCCCGAGTTTTATCGCGCGGGGCCGAACCCGTTTGTCGGTGCGACGCGCAACCTGCCGAACTACTACGGTGGTCTCAACTGCTGCAGCGACGATGGCGACAGCGACCCGACGACGCGGGCATGCAATGACGGTCAGCTTGGCTGCCTCATCGACCCGCTGGGTATCTTCCGGCATCCGCTGCCTGAGTTTGGCAAGGTGGTGTTTGCGGCGGTGCGGATGGATAACCACGTGATCATGACGATGCCGGGCGAGTCTACGTCAACGCTTGGCGAGGGGCTGCGCGACCAGTTTGCGACCGAGGCGGCGAAGATGGGCATGAGCGAGGTCATTCCGCTCAACATCGGCTACTCGATGACGCACTTTCTTTACATTCTCGAAGAGGAAGACTGGTTTCAGGGAACCTACGAGTCGCAGCAGAACGTGTGGGGCTTCAAGCTCGGTGATTTCTTCCGTGGGTTGGCGCTTGAGCTTGGGCTCTCGGTGTTGACGGAAGAAAAAGAAGACTTCAGCAACAACGTAAAGCCCGAGTGGTATCCGGCTCCGACGCGGGTTGCGCGCGTGCTGCTGGCGACGCCTGCGAACGATGCTGGCAAGATCAAGTCGGATGTACCGGCGTCGGTGGCGCGCGGTGGGTATGCGTCGTTTTCGTGGACGGGCGGTGACCCGGGTGCCGACATGCCGCGTTTGAAGTTGCAGCGCAAAAACGGCGCGAACTTTGAGACGGTGAAGCGCGCCGATGGGACCGATTTTGACGACCGCGCGTTTGAGACGATGATCGAGTACCAGGGCGACTGGCGCATCAAGCGTGACGAAAATGACAAGCCGCTGGTTGACCCGGTGAGCGGTGAGAATGTGTGGGAGACGCTCGATTTGTCGTGGGGCGCCGAGATCGAGTTTCCGTGGGATTTGCCGGTGGGTACGTACCGCATCGTGGTTGATGGCGAGTACGTGACGAATGCGACGACCGAAGCGACGACGGCGTATCAGGTGGTGACGCGCGAGTTCACGCTGGGTGCGGCGGAGTTGCAGTTTTTTGATCTTGAGGTGTCGGCGTCACAGGTGACGGTGAGCGCGAACTACCCCGATGCTCCGACGAATGATGACGGGGTGACGGCGTTCACGTCGCTGCGTCGCAAAGGGTACTGGCTGCGGACCGACGGAACGATCGTTGATTACAACGGCGCGGCGCGCACGTGGGCCGATGTTGCGGGTCCGCGGCTGTCGGGGGCGGTGACGGTGAGTTACGCGCCGGCGGATGATCTCGGCGACACGACAAACGTGACGAGCGGTGCGTTGACGCCCGCGCGCGGGTTGAATCGCACGCTGGTGACGAGCCGTGATGCGGGTGGCACTGAAGGGACAGCGGGGCTCGAAAACCTCGAGACTGCGACGCTCGAGTTTGAGATGACGGGTGCCGACGCGGGCGATTACGTGGTGACGGTGACCGATGCGTTTGGTAACACCGGCACGTTCAACGTGACGCTGGCAAAGTAGCGGCGAGGTGGCCGAGCGAGCCCAACGTTTGGGTACTCGCTCGGCGTTCGCGCCGTGTTGGCGCTCTTTGTTGGCCCTCGTTGCCGTATTGGCCGTATTGGCCGTTCGTGCGGTGCTGGCTCTGGGTTAGCTCTTTGCGGCGTCGCCCGGTGCGGCGAGGGCCGCAAACGGGTTGTAGGTGAGCGGCTTTGCTGGCTCGCTGCGCTCGGGTCTGTCGCCACGGTCGCCGGGGGGCACCGATGGGTTGGCTCCGGTGCTGCCTGTCGGCGTTGTGCCGGGCGATGACGCGCCCGGGGGTTGTGCGCCCGCCGTTGCGGGGCCGCCCGCACCACCACCGGGGCCTGCGTTGCCTGGGCCTGCACGGCGAGGTTCACGGCGGTCGTCGCGTCCGCGACGGGGGTTACGGTCGCCGCCGCTACCACCACCGCGATCATTGCGGTCGCCTCGTGAACCACCTCCAGCAAAATTGCCGCCGCCGAAGTTGCCACCGGGGCGACGTTCGCGTGAGCCGTCGCGTCGCTGATCGCGGGAGGGGTCGCGGGGTTGCGGCGCGGTGCGCTCGATTGCGGACGCGTCGCCGAGGCCCGGCTGCCATGTGGGGTTCTCGAGTTGACCGTGACCTTCGGGGGCCGAGGCGTCGTAGTATTTTCCGTCGCCGATGTAGATGTGGCGGTCGAGTTGCTGAAGGTAGTTGGTCCAGCTTCCGCGGCCTTCGCGGTCGATGGTGGTGAGCCAGTGGTTGACCTTTGAGTCGAGGTCGTCGACGAGGTGAACGAGCGTCGCTTCGATGGTTTGTGGGCGGCGTGGCGAGCCGTATTCGAGCGAGCCGTGGTGGGTGAGCACGAGGTGTTTGACCATGCGCTCGACCTCGTGCGGAAAGCCTTCGATGGTGGCGGCTTTTTGGCCTATCCACTCGAAGCAGATCATGATGTGGCCGAGCAATCGGCCATCGTCGGTGTAGTCGAAGCTGCGGTCTGAGCGGAGTTCTGCGATTTTGCCGAGGTCGTGGAGAAACGCGCCGGCGATGAGGTAGTTGCGGTTGAGGCGTGGGCGGTAGTAGCCGCCGAGAAAGTCGGCGAGTTTCATTACCGAGAGGGTGTGTTCGAGCAGTCCGCCGAGGGTCGAGTGGTGAATCGACTTTGCGGCGGGGGCGCGCGAGAATTTTTCCATGAGGTCGCGGTCGTCGAGGAAGGCTTGCAGGAGTTTGCGGACCCACTCGTCTTCGACGCTTGCGACGATGGCGCGTACCTGTTCGAGCATGCGTTCGGCGTCGGCACCGGTTGCGGGGAGAAAATCGGAGGCGTTGAGGTCGTCGCCCTCGACACGGCGCACCGAATCAAGGCGCACCTGCTGGCGGCCCTGAAAGGTAAGTACGGTGCCGCGCACTTCGACGAAGTCGTAGACTTCGAAACGTCCGCGGGCGTCTTCGACGTTATCCCACATGCGGCCGTCGATGGTGCCGGTTTTATCCATGAGGGTGATGGCGAGGTAGGGTTTGCCGTTTTTGTTGAGTGGAACGGCTTTGTACTGGACGAGAAACGTCGATTGAACGCGGTCACCGTCGCGCAGGTCATTGACGTAGATTTTGTCGAAGTCACTCGCTTGCGTCACGGCACACCTTCTGCTTCCTAATACCCGCTGAGTTGTACATGGGGCTTTGCGGGGGCGCGATACGCTATCAGCCGACGGGCGCGTGTGGAATAGCCCGGGGTCGCAGAGGAGAGGATTGGCGAGATGAAGTTGAGTGAGGGCACGGCAAGAGGGGGGCAGCAGGTTGCAACGCAGGCGGCATTGCGGGCGGGTCTCGTTGCGCCCGAATTTGCGGCTGACGAGGTGACGGCGACGGGGGTTGCGCGGGTTTTGGCGGCGAATGTGTGGCGTGAGGGGCCGATGGGGCTGGCGTTTTTGCGGTATGCGGGGTGTCCGGTGTGTCAGGCGACGCTTGCGACGTTGCGGCGGCGGGCGGTTGAGCTGACGGCGCGCGAGTGTGTTTTGTATGTGGTGGTGCAGTCGGGGGTGAGTGAGCTTGCCGAGTTTGCGGCGACGCGTCCGCCGTTTCATCTGATTGCCGACCCTGAGGCGCGGCTGTACCGGCTGTACGGGGTGGGTGGCGACAGGCTGGGGCTCGGCACGCTGCGGTCGTTGTCGCCGATGGTGTTGCGGCGTGTGTTGCGGGCGACGGTTGCGCATGGGCATGGGGCGTTTGGTGGTCGCGAGACGCAGAAGCCGGGCGAGTTTGTGATTGGGCGAGGGGGCACGCTGCTGCACGCGCGGGTCGGGGCGGGGGTCTTTGACGATATTGACGTGGATGCGATGTTGAACGTGCTGCCCGACCCGAATCGTCGTGGTGGTTGAGGGTGGTGATGGTGCGAGGTGGTGCGGTTGATTGCGCGCGCACGGCGCGTGCGCTATTGCAGCGGGCCGAATGAGCACCGTGGTACAGCTTTTGTCTCGTTGGTCGTCGCGCGCTTTGGCGTGTGGGGTGTTGGCGTGCGCGCTGCTGGCGACGACGGCGTGTGGCGAGCGGTCGGTCGATTACCTTGATGATCGGTTCGCGTTCCCATCGGAAATGGCGCTTTATCCGCGCATTGGGGCCGATGACGCGCCAGACAAATCGGGTGAGTTCGAGACGGTGGCGAACGTCGATTACCTTTACGTGGTGTCGAGCAACGTTGATCTTTCGTACAACAACGGCGCGGTGCAGGTGGTTGATTTGAAGCGGCTCGACGCGCTGATTGCCGACGATCTGTCGCGTGGTGAGCTTGCGATCGGGGCGCGGAAACTTCCGCCAGAAGTACGGGGTATTTTTGACGAGGCGATCGTGCCTGAGGCGGGCGTGCGAATCGGTACGTTTGGCGGCGACTTCGCGTTTCGCCGCAACGTGGGTGGTAAGACGGTGGGTATCGTCTCGACGCGGCAGGCGAACCGGCTGACGCCGATTGAGATCAGCGCCGATGGTTCGACGTTGCGATGCCTGTGGACGGGGGAAACGACGTGCGGCGAAGACGAGTCGGTGTTTACGGGTGCCGATGACCCGTATGGGGTTGAGATACTCGACGTGTCGACGCCCGATGCTCCAGCGGGGGAGCCGTATGTGTTTGCGGTGCATCTGCGTCGTGGCGAGGTGCAGAGTTATTCGCTGAATGCGATTGCGGCGAACGACAAGGTGCGCATCAGCGAGTCGTTGCGGACGGTGGATACCGAGGCGTTTGGTGCGAACGATGTGGCGTTTTCTCCGGTGACGGGGCTTGGGTATGTGCCGACGCGGGTGGGCATTTCGGGGATTCTCGTCAACGCGCTTGCGCTGTTTGACCCGGTGTTGATGGTGACGGGGCCGGCTGAGAGCGCGCCTTCGGCGTTTCTCGACGTGCAGGACGTGGCGGGTGGTACGAGTTTGCGTGGCATTGTGATGTCGCCCGACGGTTCGCGGGTGTACGTGACGTCGCGTGGGCCGAACTCGGTCGTTGCGATTGATGTGTCGCTGCGGCCCGATGGCGAGGGGCCGCGCAATCAGATTGTGGCGACGCAGGTGGTGGGTACGAGTCCGGCGCGCATCACGTATCTTGATCTGCCGGGTGACAATGACCTTGTGTACGTGCCGTGCATTGATGATGACAGCGTGTACGTGTTGCGGGCGAGCGATTTGTCGGTGGTGCAGGTGCTCGACCAGATTGGCGATGGGCCTTATGACGTCGAGGCATACAAGCGCGAGCGTTACGACGGTACCGGCGGTGCCGATGGTCGCTCGCTGTGGGTTGCGATATCGATGTTTGAAGAGTCGACGGTGGTGGCGGTCGAGATCGACCCTGTCACGCTCTTGCACGTGCCGCGCGCGCGCATTGGCACGATTCGAACGACGCAGGAAGATTTCAAGTGATGCGGCGGCGCGGCGATGAGAACCTCGTGAAGACGGCGGCTACCCAACCGGGTTCAAAGACGGTCTCGACGCTTCTGCGTGTGGCGGGTGCGCTCGCGCTTGTCGCGATGCAGGGGCTTGGGTGCTCGCAGAGCGATTTGTTGCAGCTTGCCGATCTGCGACGTCCGGGCGGGTTGGCGTATTTTCCGACGCGGGTAGACCCGAGCGACCCGAGTGGCGAGACGTTGTTTGGGCCGCGGGTCTATGCCCCGAACGGAAGCCTCAACCTCGTGCGGGCGTTTTCGTTTCGCTTTACGAGCACCTACGTTGAGAGTGTGGCCGACCCATTGCGGGGGCCGGTGCGGTTTTTTCCGCTCGATATCAACGTGGGGCAGTTTCCGACGATAGCGCGAACGTTTGAGGGCACCCAGATGATGGCGGTGCTGAATGAAGGGTCGCGCGATGTTTCGTTGATCGACGCCGAGACTGAGCTTGAGGTTGACTGGTATCCATCGCGTGAGGCGGGGTTTGCGGTGCTGGGCGACAGCGCGTCGGCGGGTGTGACGCGCATTTCGTTTGATCTGGTTGATGAGGTGAACGTGGCGGTTGAGCGTGTGGCGCTTGGCAACCTGATTGTGGGTGATGAGCCAGAGCGTGAGCGGGCGCTTTCTGCGATTGAGGGCAACCCGACGGCGACGGCGCAGACGTATGGGCTTGCGCGGCTGTACGTGACGCAACCCGAGGTGGGTGCGGTGGGGATGTTTGGGGTGTCGCTTTCGCCGCCTGAGCCCGGCGACGACAAGGTGTGGCTTGAAGAGACGGTTGAGCTTCCGGCGTCGGCGGGGGTGCAGGCGGTGCCTGATGCGATGGCGCTGTCGCGTGATGCGGCGACGCTTTATGTGGCCGATGCTGCGTCGGCGCGGCTGTTTGCGATTGATGTGGCGACGGGGGCGGTTCGTGAGTCTCCGGCTTCGGCGTTGCCGGCGCCGTTGTCGGTGATTCGGGTGGTGCCTGAGCTGCGGTACAAAGATGCGAACCCGGGCGAAGGCAGGCGGCCGCTCACCGACAACCCTGAATTGATTTACGCGATTGACCGGGTCAATCAGCAGGTGCTGGTGATCGACCCCGTGACGTTGACGCCGATTCGCCTTCGTCCGTCGTACAAGAATGGCGGGTATGTGGGGATACCGTTTGTGGGCGAGGCGCCGGTCGATTTGGCGTTTTCAGACACGGTGATGGTGTACGGCAACTGCGTGGGTCAGGTGGCGTTTGTGATTCTCGCCAATGCCGAGCTGACGACGCTCGATGTGGGTGGTTGCCTGTTGCTTGATGAGCCCGCGGAGGTCATCTACGAGGCGGGGCGTCGCGATGATGCGGCGGGGCTGTTGTCACTTGAAGAGCCGCGGGTGCAGAACCTGTGGTTTGATGGTGATGTGTTGCGGCAACGTCCGGCGCACTGGTTTTTTGATGCGTCGCCCGATGGGCCGGGCATCGAGACGCCGACATGGATTGCGACGACGGAAGAGGGCGCGACGCCGTTAGACCCGCCGACGTTTGTTGATGACGATGGGCGCGACCTCGACACCGATGGGGTGTTGCTCGAAGGGTTGCCGTATCGCGATGGGCGCAAGCTGGCGGAGGGGTTTGGCATCGTCATCAACGATGGGTACACGCGTGATGAAGTGGTGACGGTGACGTATGAGGGTGAGGTTCCGCTGGCGTTCGATGCGCGGATCACGTCGGCGAAGGCGAGCCTTTCGGGCAACACGGTGACGTTGAGCGAGAAGGGGGTGAGCGACCTTGCCGAGACGGCGGTTGCGGTGGGTGACCTTGTTGAGATTGCGCGGTTTGGCGACCGTCGCGATGACCCTGCGTGTCCGCGGTTTTATACGCTGGCGAGTTTTTCGGGGACGACGTTGACGCTCGCTGAGACGCCCGATGCGACGTGTCACCCGGCGTCGGCGGTGGTGAAGGTGCGTGTGGCGACGGGGTTTGCGGTGGTGGGTTCGCAATCGGGGTATCTGGGGCGCGCGTTTGAAGATGGGGTGCAGCGGCTTTACCCTGAGGGTGCGACGCGCGATGACTTTGCGATTGCGTTTGCGCTGACGCGCGAGCAGCCACGTCCGACGCGGGCGACGGGAGACCGGATACGGTTCGTGACGTCGTCGGGGCTGGCGCCGGGTATCTCGACGCTGCGTGAGACGACCGACGTTTTCAACGCGATCGTGCTGAACTATCTGCCAGCCGAGATTCAGGTGGTACGCAATGGTGCGGCGCCCAATCGCATGCGGCTTCTGGTCTCGTTTTCGGGTTCGGATAGCGCGGTGCTGATGAATCCGTTTGACATCATCGACGGCACAATCAACGTGATGCCCCCCGCGACGGCGGTGACGTTGCGGTAGTGTTGTGCCCCATCGGGTTTTCGCATGAGAGCACTTTCGGCAACTGAATTGCGGCGCGAGTTTCTGTCGTATTTCGCGGCGAACCAGCACACGGTCGTTAAAAGTTCGTCGCTCGTGCCAGCGAATGACCCGACGCTCTATTTCACGAACGCGGGGATGGTGCAGTTCAAGGATATTTTCACGGGGCGTGAGCCGCGTCCGTATGCGCGCGCGGTGTCGAGCCAGAAGTGCATGCGCGTGTCGGGCAAGCACAACGACCTCGACAACGTGGGGCGCACGGCGCGTCACCACACGCTGTTCGAGATGCTGGGCAACTTTTCGTTTGGCGACTACTTCAAGCGCGAGGCGATTGAGTTCGCGTGGCAGTTTTTGACGGGTACGCTTGCGATTCCGGAGTCGCGGCTGACGGTGACGGTGTTTGAGACCGACGACGAGGCGTTTGCGCTATGGCGTGATGTGATTGGTGTGCCTGAGTCGCGCATCACGAGAATGGGGGCCGCCGACAATTTCTGGGCGATGGGCGACACGGGGCCGTGTGGACCGTGCAGCGGGGTTTATTTCGACAAAGGGCCCGATGCGCCGGAAGACGAGCGCATTATGGAAATCTGGAATCTCGTGTTCATGCAGTTCAATCGCAGCGCCGACGGTACGCAGAGCAACCTTCCGGCGCCGTCGGTTGATACGGGCATGGGGCTTGAGCGCATCGCGTCGGCGTTGCAGGGGTTCAAGACGAACTACGACACCGACCTGTTTCAGCCGGTGATTCAGGCGATGGCGTCGCGGGTCGGTAAGCGTTACACGGCGAGCGATGGCGAAGATGACGTGTCGCTGCGGGTGATTGCTGACCACGCGCGGGCGGCGGCGTTTTTGATTGGCGATGGGGTGCTGCCGGGCAACGACGGACGCGAGTACGTGTTGCGGCGCATCATGCGGCGTGCGATTCGCCACGGTAAGCGACTTGGTTTTGATGAGCTGTTTTACCACCACGCGTGCAATGTCGTCGTCGATACGATGGGTGGCACTTACCCCGAGCTCGAAGAGAACCGCGCGTTCATCGAGAAGGTGGTGATGCAGGAAGAAGAGCGGTTTCGCGCGACGCTCGACCGTGGGCTGAGAATCTTTCACGACATCGCGGCGTCGGAAGCTGTCGCCGCGGCGAAGGTGATACCCGGTGAGGCGGCGTTCAAGCTGAAAGATACGTATGGGTTTCCGCTTGATTTGACCGAGCAGCTTGCGATCGAGCGTGGGTATTCGGTCGATGGCGAGGGGTTTAAGCGCGAAGAAGAGGCGGCAAAGGCGCGCAGTGAGTGGGCGGGCAGCGGTGAGAAGCAGAGCGACGCGATCTTTGGTGAGCTGCGGGCGAGGCTCGGCGTGACCGAGTTTGTTGGGTATCCGAGTGCGGAAGGTGATCATCGCGGCACGACGAGCGATGGCACGATTGTGGCGCTCGTGGTGGGTGGCGTTGCGGTGCAGCGGGTCGAGGCGGGCGCTGAGGTGGCGATTGTCACCGACAGAACGCCGTTTTACGGCGAGAGTGGTGGGCAATGGGGCGACGCGGGGGTGATTGCGCTCGCTGGTTCGCCCGGTGTCGTGGCCGCTGAGGTGCGCGACACGAAAAAACCGGCGGATGGCTTGCACGTGCATCTTGCGAAGGCGCACGTGGCGCTCGCGGTAGGCGACCATGTGACACTGACGGTCGATGGTGAGCGGCGCGACAACACGCGGCGTCACCACTCGGCGACGCACCTTTTGCACCTCGCGTTGCGCGAGACGCTGGGCGAGCACGTGCGGCAGGCGGGTTCGCTCGTGACGGCCGATCGGTTGCGGTTCGACTATGCCCATTTTGAGTCTCCGACGCCGGAGCAGCTCGATGCGATCGAGGTGCGGGTCAATGCGTTGATTCGCGAGAACAACAAGGTTGCGACGGTGGTGACCGATCTCGAGGCGGCGCGTGCGGCGGGGGCGATGGCGCTGTTCGGCGAGAAGTACGGCGACGTGGTGCGGATGGTGCGCATGGGGCCATCGACCGAGTTGTGCGGTGGCACGCACGTAGCGCGCACGGGCGACATCGGGCTGTTTCGCATCGTGGGTGAGTCGGCGGTGGCGGCGGGGGTGCGGCGGCTCGAGGCGGTGACGGGCGGGGCGGCGATTGCCGCGATGCACGAAGAGAGCGCGCTCGTGCGGCGTGCAGCGCAGACGCTGAAGGCGGCTCCGGGTGAGATGGTCGAGCGGCTTGAGCGGCTCGTGAAACGCGAGAAAGACTTGCTGAAGGCGATGGACGACCTGAAGCGGCAGATAGCGTCGGGTGCCGCGGGTGGTGGTGCTTCGGGCGGTGCCGGGGCTGAGTTTTTTGAGGTCGGCGGGGTGAAGGTGCTGGTGGCCGAGAGTCGGGTGGCCGACGCGAAGATTTTGCGCGAGGCGGTGGACCGGGCACGCGACAAAGACGGCGCGGGGGTGGTGCTTTATGGTGCCAACGGCGGCGACAAGGCGCTGTTTGTGTGTGGGGTCGCGGCAGCACTTTCGTCGAAACTCAAAGCCGGTGATATTGTGCGAGAGGTGGCGGCGGTGGTTGGCGGCAAGGGTGGCGGTAGACCCGATTTCGCCCAGGCCGGTGGCCCCGATGTCGCGAAACTTGGCGACGCGCTCGCTCGTGCAAAAGAGATCATCTCGGCTGCGTTGAGCTGATGCGGGTGCGCGCCGCATTGTGAGGCCGTTATGCCGTCACGTCCGGCCATAGACGCAACCCGACTGGCACCGCGCCATGATGATGGGCACGAGAGCGGCGACGGGCACGACGACGTGCTCGATGTGACGGCGACTGCCAAAGCCCCGCCGCCGATGGCGCGCGCCGTGAGCGCCTCGCACGGGGCGACACACGATAACGACCACGACCACGATGGCGGGCATGAGTCTGGGCACGGGCCGCATGGGGCGACACAGGTCAAACGGCTCACGCCCGGAAGGCGGCTGCTCAACCTCTTTCACTGGCGACTTCCACTTGCATGGCTCGGCACGGCGATTGGCGTCGCGGTGCTGACGACGAAGGCTCCATTTGCGTATCGCGACTGGCCGCTGCACTGGAGCGCGGCACCGAGCCCCTACATCATCACGCGCGATTTCACGCTGGCGTTGACCCTGTTTGCGCTCGTGACCCTTTTTACCGCGTTTACCGTCAACCCGGCGGCGTATCGCCCGGTGAGTCGCGTGCTTGAAGACGTGGTGGCTTTCGACCGCTGGTCGGGACGTTTTCGCAGCATTCGTGCCGACTGGACGAGCGACGTGCTGGTGACGCTGATTAGCCTTACGCCGATGCTGCTGTTGCTCGATGTGAAGCGACACGGGTGGCAGGCTGCGGCAATCGACATCATGGTGATTGGGCTCGCGGTGCTCGTGAATGCGTCGGTGTCGGAGGTGGTCAAGATCGCCTCGAAGCGACAGCGTCCACTCAGCTATCACTCGGTGCCCGACGTACGAACGCCGCGCTCGTGGTTTCTCTCGTTTTACTCGTCGCACACGGCGAATTCGTTCGCTACGACGACGGCGCTTGCCTACACGTTTGAGCGGCAATACGCGTCGAGCGAGTGGCATACGGCGGTGTGGGTCGCGGGTTCGCTGCTCTCGATGGCGGTCGGAATGAATCGCGTTGCGGCAGGCAAGCACTGGCCGAGCGATGTGTTTACCGGCGCGCTCGCCGGGTCGTTCTGGGGTTTTGTGATTCCATGGCTGCACACGAAGGCATGGTGAGCGAGCGAGGAGACGTGAAGCGATGTTTACGGGATGGGTCGAGACGGTTGGTGAAGTGCGCGCCATCACACCGCGCGGCAAGTCGGTCGAGGTGGTGATCGCCTCGTCACTCGACCTGAGTGACGTGCGGCTCGGTGACTCGATTGCGGTCGATGGGGTGTGCCTCACGGTGACGCGGCTCGAATCGCGCGCGTTCGCCGCCGATGCGTCACACGAGACGCTGGCGCGCACGACGCTCGCCCACGCGCGCACGGGCTCGCGGGTCAACCTCGAAAGGGCGATGACGCTTGCGGGGCGGCTGCATGGGCACCTCGTGCTGGGCCACGTTGACGGTATCGGCACCATCTCACGCGTCGAAAAAGTGGGCGACGGTCAGGCGCTCGACCTTTACATCAGCGTGCCCGAGGCGCTGCGCAAATACTGCGTCGCCAAAGGCTCGATTGCGGTCGATGGCATCAGCCTCACGATCAACGATCTCACCGCCGACGGGGTGCGCCTCACCATCGTGCGCCACACGCAGACGCAGACGACGCTGACGGCCAAAGGCGCGGGCGCAGCGGTGAACCTTGAAAGCGACATCATCGGCAAGTATGTAGAGCGCCTGCTTGGCGCCGCGACCGTCGCAGGTGCCGCAACGAATCACCCCGCATCAACCACCGACACCACCGACACCACCCTCCGCAAATTTTTTGATCTCTAAAGTCCGCGGGAGGGCGCTAGTAAATGAGCCAGCATTTTGCTCTCTGAAGTTCGCGGGAGGACGCTAGTAAATGATCCCGTGAACGGCGCGCAAATCTCGAAGTAACCCGTACAGACAGGCACGAAGAACATGGCAGACAACAACGTAGTGGCACTCTCGACGGCGACGCTCTCGACCCCGCGTCCGGGTCCGCTCAACACGATTGACGAGGCGATTGCCCAGATTCGGCGCGGTGGGATGGTCGTGCTCGTCGATGATGAAGACCGCGAAAACGAGGGTGACCTCGTGATGGCCGCCGAGCGGGTGACGCCTGAGGCAATCAACTTCATGGCGCGTCATGGGCGTGGCCTCATCTGCCTTTCGATGACCGCCGAGCGGGTCGATGAGCTGGGTTTGCCGATGATGGTGAAGCGCCACCCGAACTCGCACGAGACGGCGTTTACGGTGTCGATTGAGGCGCGTGAGGGGGTCTCGACGGGTATCTCGGCGCACGACCGCGCGCACACGATTCGCGTGGCGATTGACCCGAAGTGCGGGCCGAACGACATCACGATGCCGGGGCATGTGTTTCCATTGCGGGCGCGGGCTGGTGGTGTGCTGGTGCGTACGGGGCACACCGAGGGTTCGGTTGATCTGGCGCGGCTGGCGGGGTTTCACCCGGCGGGGGTGATCTGCGAGATCATGACTGACGACGGGTCGATGGCACGGTTGCCCGACCTTACGAATTTTGCGCGCGCGCACAATATTCCGATTGCGTCGATTGCTGATCTCGTCGAGTACCGGTTGCGGACCGAGACGCTGGTGAAGCGGGTCGCGGAGGCTGAGCTTCCGACGCGGTATGGAACATTCCGCGCGATTGCGTTTGAGAACGTGATGAGCGGCGGCACGCACTTTGCGTTTACGGTGGGCGATCTCTCCACCGATGATCCGGCGCTGGTGCGCGTGCATAGCTGTTCGTTGGCGAACGACGTGTTTGGGGCGTTGCGCGGCGACTTGCAGGTGCCGGTGCAGAAGACGCTCGAGTTGCTGGCGAAAGAGGGGCGTGGCGTGCTGCTTTACATCACGCAGCCGAACCCCGACGCGGGGCTTGTGAGCCTGTTGAGTCGGCTGTCGAGTGAAGAGCGGGGCGAGCCCGCAAAGGCCTCGGCGAACGAGAAGCCGGAGATTTTTCGCGACTTCGGCGTGGGGGCGCAGATTCTGCGCGACCTGGGGCTGCACAAGCTGCGGCTGCTCTCGAACAATCAGAAAAAGATTGTGGCGCTCGAAGGCTATGGGTTGCAGATCGTCGAGACGGTGGCACCGCCCGAGTTGCTCGCGTTGCAACCCGTGGCGTGAAGGCGGGGCGTGCGTCGCGGGCGTCAGACCTTGAAGCGCCTCAGAGCTTCAGAGCTTTAGAGCTTTAGAGCTTTAGAGCTTGAAACGGATGATCTTCTGGCGGGCGAGATCTGCGAGTGCCTTGTAGAGTTCGTTTCTGGGCCGCGATGAAATCTCGCAGACGGCGCGCGCGGTGCCGGCGTTGAGGGCGAGCTCGAGCATGTCGAGTTCGGCCGCCGAAAGCTCGCTGAGGCGTGTGCCGATGGGGCGGTGAATCTCGATCGGGGCGTCTTCGTTGGGGATGAGCTTGGCGAAGTGGGCCAGTTCGTCGCGGTACTTCATGGCTTCCATCAAGAGTTCGCTGACGGGCTCTTTGATGGCGTTGCTGAAGTGCGGCATCGGGTTGGGGTGGCGCAGCTCGAAGGTTCCATCGCTCCAGTTGATGATTTCGTAGGCGCGCACGCGGGGGTCGGCTTCTGATGAGCCGATGATTTCGGCCATCTGGACGATGCCGCGGTCGAGGGTGACGATGCCGACGCGCGAGGGGCCGTGGACGTGCAGGACGCCGGTTTTTTTAGAGCTTCCGAGCAGTTGCAGCAGGTCTGGCAGCGGAATTTCGCCGATGTTGCCGCTCATGGTGACTGAGCCGTCGGGCGTTGAGGTGGCGGCGCGTGGTGGCTCGACGCCGCGCACGGCGACGGGGCCGCGGCGGGTGAGGCCGCGGGGGCTG
>CAZXXB010000032.1:19370-21710 GCA_964644185.1 uncultured Myxococcota bacterium | reverse complement strand
TGAACGTCATCCTCCTCGCCATCGGCACCGGCATCGCCTCATTCATGGGCACCACCGGCGCTTCGATGCTGCTCATTCGCCCCGTGCTACGCGCCAACGCCCTTCGCAAAAGCAAGACCCACGTCGTCGTCTTCTTCATCTTCCTCGTCTCAAACATCGGCGGCTCACTCACCCCCCTCGGCGACCCACCCCTCTTTCTCGGCTTCCTCCACGGCGTCCCCTTCTTCTGGACATTCAAACTCCTCCCCGAAATGCTCACCGCCTCCGCACTCGTACTCGCCGGATTCTTCGTCTACGACACCATCGTCTTCAACAAAGAAAAAGCCGAGTTCGAACGCGCCGTCGCCGCCAAAGCCGAAGCCATCCCCATGGGCATCGAGGGCTCACTCAACTTCGTCTTCTTCGCCGGACTCCTCGGCGCCGTCATCTTCTCGGGCTTCGTAAAACTCGGACAAATCCACGTCGCCGGACTCCACCTCGACATTCAAAACCTCATCCGCGATGCCGTCATCATCGCGATGGGCCTGCTCTCGCTCAAATTCACCTCCACCGCCATCCGCGAAGGCAACGGATTCACCTGGGGCCCCATCAAAGAAGTCGCCTACCTCTTCGCCGGTATCTTCGTCACCATCATCCCCGCCCTCGCCATCCTCAAAGCCGGTGAACACGGCGGACTCGGCTTCGTCGTCGCCGCCGCCAAAGAACCCATGCACTTCTTCTGGATTTCCGGAATGCTCAGCTCGTTCCTCGACAACGCCCCCACCTACCTCACCTTCTTCAACACCGCCCTCGGCAAACTCGGCCTCACCGAAGCCCAGATTCACGCCTTCCTCGCATCCGGGGCCGTCGAAGGCGGCGCCACCCTCGAAGCCCTGCAACGCTTCGAAGAGTTTCTCGTCGGCATCGCCTGCGGCTCGGTCTTCATGGGCGCCAACACCTACATCGGCAACGCCCCCAACTTCATGGTCAAAGCCATCGCCGAAGAGAACGAAGTGCCCATGCCGAGCTTCTTCGGCTACATGGCATGGTCTGGGCTCGTCCTCATCCCGACCTTCGTCGTGCTCACCATCGTCTTCTTCCGATAGTCCAACCGGCGCACGCCCAGCCGCCACACGTCCAACCGCCGCCTCGCTGGCATACCCAGCGCCATCGTCTCTGCGCTGCGGCGGCGGAGACCGCCTCTACTTGCCCTTGACCTTGCGCGCCTTCGCCCGCTGCACCCGCCCACACGCCGGTGGATGCCCAAGCGTACACGCCCGACTCAAGAGCTGCTCGACCTTCTCCGGGTCGGCCGCCACCCCGCGCCCGCTCGTGTACATCCGCGACAGGTTGAAACACGCCACCGCGCTGCGCCGCTTGCACCCAATAAGGTACGTCGACGCCGCCAGCGCATCGTCTTTCGCCACCCCACGACCCGACTCGAGCGCCGCCGCATAGTTCGTGCACCCGTCGGCATCGCCCGCCTCACACGCCTTGCGAAAATACGCCGCCGCCTCTTCATCGCTCTTCGTCACCCCGCGACCCGCCCGATAATAGACCCCAAGGTTAAAACACCCCAGCGCGTCGCCTAACTCGCACCCACGCCGATACAGGCTCACCGCCCGCGACTCATCGAGATCAACCCCCTGCCCCGTCTCATACGCATACCCCGCCGCGCTACACGCCACCCCCTCGCCCAACTCACACGCCTTCACAAACAGGCTAAACGCCAACGCATAATCACGGGTCGGAGGCAGCACCGCCTCATAAAACCCGCCAAGCTGAAAACAACTCTTCGCGTTCTTCCCCTCATAGCACTCAGCCTTGATGCGGATGAGCCGCTGCTCTGCCGTCTCTTCCGCCACGGGCTCTGCCACAGGCGCCGCTTTGCCCGCCGCTTTCCCCCCCGCCTTGCCTGCCGTCTTGCCTGCCGTCTTGCCTGCAGTCTTGCCTGCCGCCTTGCCTGCTGACTCGCCGCCCTGATCATTGCCCGCCTGCCCCTGCCCCTGCGCCTGCGCAGACGATGCAGACGACGCGGCCACGAGCGCACACATCAACACACCCGCAACCACGCGACGCGAGCGCGCGACGCCCCCCGCCCCTCGAAAAAAAACACTCATCGCTTGACCCCCTCTTCGCTACCTGCGGCCTTCGCCGCGGGCGCACTCTTCACCGTCGTCGCTGCGCCCGTCGTCGCTGCTCCCGTCGTCGCTGCTCCCGTCGTCGCAGCCCCCGCGTCAGGCACCGCCACACCCAGCGCCTTCGTCACCGCCGCATACAACGCCGCCTCGGTCGCCGCCTGTCCCTGCACCCGCGCAATCACCTTCCCATCGCCACCAATCAGCACATTGCACGGCAGCA
>CAZXXB010000032.1:17093-19360 GCA_964644185.1 uncultured Myxococcota bacterium | reverse complement strand
CCTTCGCCCCCATGTACGCAAGCTGATTGCGATTCGTGAACCGATCAAACAACACCGGAAACGTGACGCCCAACTTCACCATCAACTCGCGCGTCGCCTTCATCGCCTCTTCCGCCGACTCATCCTCGTTGCGAAAGTTCACGCTCACCACCTGCAACCCACGCGCCCCATGCGCCGCCTGCAACTTCGCCAGCACCGGAAGCTCTGCGAGGCACGGCTTGCACCACGTCGCAAAAAAATTCAGCACCAGCACTTCGGCTGCTTCGCCTCGGGCCCCACGAAATCCGACACCCACACCATGTCGCCAAGCTCACCCGTCTTCACATCGAGCGACTTCAGGCCAAAATCAACCTGCGCGGACCCAACCGAAAGCCCCTCGCCTTCGGCCATCGCCGACGACGCCGTGAACAATGGCAGCAGCGCGACGCAGGTGAGCGTGGCGAACAATCGTGCTCGAATCATGTTGCGCATCGTTGAGTCTCTATCGCGGGCCGCGACCCCGCCGCAAGCCCACGTCACACCGCACCCACGACACACCGCACCCACGACACACCACACCCACATCACGCTGCACCCACATCACGCTCCACCCACGTCACACTCTACCCACTGCACACGCGCGACCACCATCGCCGCCCCAAAACAAAAACGCCCCCCCCAACAAAAAGAAAAACACCCCGCACACCCAACGGTGCACGGGGCACTACAACTCATTCGAGACGCGTCATGCGAACCGCGTCATCTGAATCACGAGATGCGAGCCGCGTGATTCGAACCGAGTGACTCGAACCGAGGCGTTACTTCGCCTTCTTCTTCGGGTTCATCTCGGCCTTCAACGAAGCCGCAGGCTTGAAGCCAATGCTCTTCGAAGCCGGAATCGCGATCTTCTCGCCCGTCTTCGGGTTGCGACCCTCGCGCTTCTTGCGCTCACGCACCGTGAACGTGCCGAAGCCCGGGTATGCGAAGCGCTTGTCTTTGCCCTTGATAGCGGCAATCGCGGTGTCGAAAACCGCCTCAACAATCGCCGTGCCGTCTTTCTTGCTGACTTCGGTTTTCGCCGCCTTCAGCACTGCATCGATAAACTCCTGCTTCGTCATGGGCACTCCCCTGAATTCGTGGTTGGGTTACCTGAACTAAGACCACCGATTACGGCGCGATTGACGGATTGTCAAGCGAAAAACTCGTTTTGTCGCAACGAGTTAACCGCCGCGCCGTACCCCCCTTGCGGGGGTGAACAGACCCCGCGATTGACAACCTGTAAAATTCGCCAGTCACATCAAGAGGTTAGCTGTCAAGCATGGTAGCTGCACTATATGTACGTCACATCACCAGCAACCGCACCCCCACCACCACCAGCACCACCACCACAAACCGCACAATCACAACACGTGACCCCGGCAAAAGACCCACACGCGAACCCAGCACCGCCCCCAACGTCGTCCCCAAACCCAGCAAAAGCCCCTCAACCCACCGCACCTGATCATGCATCACAAACACCAGCAGCGCCGGAACCGTCAGCAAAAACGTCATCGCATTTTTGCCCCCCGTCGCCTGCGTCGCATTCAACCGCGAAATCGTCACCTGCGCCGCCGTCAACATCAACCCCACACCCGCCTGAATAAACCCACCAAACACCCCAATCGCAAACGCCGCCAACGGCTCCGCCCACACCCCGTGACGATGCCGCTCACCACTCGCCCCCTCATCGGTCGGATGCCGCCAAAGATGCACCGCCATCAACAGCATCAACACCCCAAACACTGGCCCCAACACCAAATCCGCCACCCGCGCCGCCGTCACCGCACCCACCGTCGAACCCACCAGCAGCGGACCCACATACCGCAACAAACTCGCGCGATGCAGCGCCTTGCCCCGCGCAAACAACCCCGTCGCAACACCCGTCTGCATCAACACACCAACACGATTCGTCGCGTTCGCATCCGCAGGTGACAAACCCACCGCCATCAACAGCGGAACCGTCACAAACGACCCCGCCCCCGCAAGCGTGTTCACAACACCCATCATCACCCCAACGACGACGAGCAACACATACCCAACGACTGGCCCGACAACTGATTCCACACCCGTCTCGTTTCTCGCTTCACATCTCTCGCTTCACGTCTCTCGCTTCACGCCACCCCACAAACCCCGCTTGCCCCGCGCACCCGTTCTCGCTACTCACGCAGCATGACATCGCACAACGACGCCGTCGAGCGCATCTCACACCGAGAAGCGCAGTTCGAAGCCCATCGCCACCGCGCCGGATC
>CAZXXB010000032.1:15966-16953 GCA_964644185.1 uncultured Myxococcota bacterium | reverse complement strand
CCCTCTGCGTCCTCCTCGGCGTCTGCGACGCTCGCGCCGCCCTCTCCGGCTTTGGCGACCCCATCATCTTCCTCTTCCTCGCCAGCTTTCTCCTCGCCGGAGCCATGACCAAACACGGCCTCGACCGCCGCATCGCCGTCACCCTCATGGCACTGCCCCTCATCGGCGACAGCACACGCCGCCTGCTCTTCGTCTTCGGCGCAACCACCGCCACCCTCTCGATGTGGATCTCCAACACCGCCACCACCGCCATGCTCATCCCCATCGCCATCGGCATCATCCGCGAAGTCGAAACCGCGATGCACCGCGACGGCACCCTCGCCCAAAACCAGCACTCGCAACTCGCCCCGGCGATGGTGCTCATGACCGCCTACGCCGCCTCCATCGGTGGGCTCGCAACCCCCATCGGCACCCCCCCCAACCTCGTCGGCATCGGCATCATCGGCGACCGCCTCAACCACCGCATCACCTTCTTCGAGTGGATGCAGTTCGCACTCCCCCTGCCCCTCCTCCTCTACCTCGCCCTCTACCTCGTCCTCGTCCGTCTCCACCGCCCCGAAGTCTCACACCTCAAAGGTCTCTCAGCCAAACTCGCCGCCGACCGCCGCGCCCTGCCCGCCATCTCGCAAGGCGAGCGCAACACCCTCATCATCTTTCTCATCGCCATCACCCTCTGGGTCGCCCCCGGCCTCGCCGCCCTCGCACTCGGCAACGACAACCCGCTCGTCGCCACCGCCGCAAAACGCATCCCCGAAACCGTCGCCGGTGTCCTCGCCGCCTCACTCCTCTTCATCACCCCCATCAACCTCTCCCGCCGCCAGTTCACCCTCGACTGGCAAGACGCCAACTGCGTCGACTGGGGCACCCTGCTCATGTTCGGCGGCGGCGTCTCGCTCGGCAACCTCACCTTCTCAACCGGGCTCGCCAACACCCTCGGCACCTCACTCATGGCCGCTTCCGGACTCACGGGCGTCGTCGGCATCTGCT
>CAZXXB010000032.1:14787-15952 GCA_964644185.1 uncultured Myxococcota bacterium | reverse complement strand
TCGCCATCCTCGTCAGCGAAACCACCAGCAACCTCGCCAGCGCCACGATGGTCGTACCCGTCGCCATCGCCCTCGCCGAAGCCGCCCACGTTGACCCCTTCGCCCCCGCCCTCGCCGCCTGCGTCGGCGCAAGCTTCGGCTTCATGCTCCCCATCTCCACCGCACCCAACGCCATCGCCTACGGCACGCAAAGAGTCTCCATCGTCGCCATGGCCCGCGCCGGAATCTTCTTCGACATCGTCGGCCTCGTCGTCGTCACCTCCGCCGCCGCACTCCTCGCCCTCGCCTGACGACGCTTGACACGCACGCTGCGCAATTGCATCAACGCCGCCTCACTTTCGCGTGCGCATCTGCGCCATGGCTCGCAACAAGGAAACATCATGCACCGGCCCTTCGCTTCACACCGGCTTCACGCTTCACACCGGCTCTGCCCTTCGTTGTGCCTCGTGACGTACCTCGTGCTCGCCCTCGCGACGCCCGCCGCGCTTGCCCTCACCGGTTGCGGTGACGACGACGACGCGACCGACACCAGCGACACCAGCGACACCAGCGACACCAGCGACACGAGCGATACAGACGACACGAACGACACGACTGACACGAACGACACGACTGACAGCACCGACGACGATGACGATGCGACGGCAACCGACGACGACGACAGCACCGACGACGACGACACCACCGTAACCGACGACGATGACGACACGACCGTAACCGACGACGACGACGACACCAGCGCCACCGACCCCGAATGTGAAGGCAAAAAAGACTACGCCCTCTGCGACGGCTTCGACGAAGACGGCGAAGAGTTCGGCGACACCGGCCTGCCCTACTTCGCCACCGCCTCCTACTGCCTCACCGGCAAATGCACCCCCATCGGCGGCACCGTCGCCCCCCTCTACGGACACCGCGCCGAAGCCTGGATACAATCACTCGCCTTCTCGCCCGACGGTAACCTCCTCGCCACCGCCAACGACCCCAGCCTCAACACCACCCCCTCACCCGGCGACACCTTCGTCTTCGACGTCAGCCTCCTCACCGCCAGCAACCCCGCCACCGACGACGCCTCGCTCGACCCCGTCTACTCCGACGAAGTCGCAAGCCGCTCCGTCACCTTCGCCCCCGCCACCGAATCAACCGGCCCCGCGCGCCTGCTCATCGG
>CAZXXB010000032.1:12250-14773 GCA_964644185.1 uncultured Myxococcota bacterium | reverse complement strand
CAGACCCACCGCCAAAATCTTCGACATCGCCAACGACCCCACCGCCGACCCCGCCTACACCTTCACCGACGCCACCTTCACCGGCACCGCCCAAGACGACGTCGCCACCACCCAGAGCCCCGTCGCCGTCAGCCCCGACGCCGCTACATACGCCCTCGGCGCCACCGATGGATTCATCCTCTTCGACGCCAAATCCGGCCAGTCGTTCGCCTTCGGCGAGCACAACGACAACAGCATCGTCGACGTCGACCGCCGCCCCCGCCTCTGGTCGCTCAGCTTCTCGCCCGACGGCCGTTTCATCGCCTCCTGCACCGGACAAAACAGCCTCGGCTCACCCAAAGGCGATCTGCGCGTCTGGTCCGTCCCCGCACGACCCGAAGGCGACGACCCCGCCATCGCAACCCTCACCCCACTCACCACCCTCGACTGCACCTGTCAGGAAGCGCGCTTCGCACCCGACCAGATCGACACACCCACCCTCGCCGCCGCCTGCTGGAACTTCATCCGCGTCTGGAACCTCACCGACCCCGCAAACCCCGTCGCCACCTACGACGCCGTCGCCGCCGGCCAAATCATGTCGCTCGCGTGGAAACCCGACGGCAGCGAACTCGCCTACGGCGCCTTCTTCGACGGCGTCCGCATCCTCAACGGCAAAACCTTCGAAATCGCGCAACCCAACTGGTTCTACCCACTCGCCGCCGCAAAAGGCATCGCCTTCTCACCTGATGGACGCACACTCGCCATGGGCGCATGGCAAAACCCCGTCATCCGCCTCTGGACCCGCGAATAGCCCCCGGGTTATGAGCACTTCCGCATCGCAGGCCGTCACCGTACGCCAAACCACAACCTGCACCGACCGCGACATAACCGCGACTTGACCGCGACTTGACCGCGCCACCAGAAGCCAACTCTGAGGTCTCACGATGAAAACCCTGCTTCGCCTCACCCTCGCCCTCTCGCTACTCGCCGCCCCCGTCGCGCTCATTCAGGGCTGCGACGACGATGACGACGACAACGACGCCACCGACACCTCTGCCGACACCGCCGCAACCGATGACGACGACGACGCCAACGACGACGACAACGATGACGCTGGCGACGACGACGACGACGCCAACACCGGCAACGCCGCCCCCGGCAACGACGACGACGCGAGCAACGACGACGACGCGGCCAACGACGACGATGCCGGCAACGACGACGACGCGAGCAACGACGACGACGCAACCGGCGACGCCGACACGACCGGCGACGACGACGACACCGTGAGCGAACCCGAATACGACCCCTACCAGGTCGTCAGCGCCGCCGAGATCGGCAGCGTCCGCAACTTCACCCTCAAACGCGGAACCATCCACTACCACTCCGCCTACTCACACGACGCCTGCGACGAACAGGGCTTCGACGAAAACGAAGTCCGCAACGAACCCTGCGTCGCCGACGCCCGCAAAGCCCTCTGCACCACACGCCAAGACTTCACCTTCCTCACCGACCACATCGAGCGCGTCACGTGGTACGAATTCCCCGAACTCCTCCTCTACGACGCCGCCGCCGGTGACCGCCTCATCGAACGCAACGGAAAACCCGTCGCAATGTGGATGAAATGCGAAGACGGCCAACCCGACGTCCTCCTCGGGCAAGGCTTCGACCGCCAGATGATCGCCATCGGACTCGAAGGCCACCCCGTCGATGGACGCGAAGCACGCGCCGACCTCTACGGCAACCGCAACCCAGAACACCTTCAGCAACTCAAAGACGCCGGCGCCGTCATGGTCAGCGGCTACACCGACGAGTGGGATTTCGACCTCTTCTCGTCGCTCAAGCTCGACGGCGTCGAAATCTACAACCCCATCACCAACATCCGCAAAGACCTCGGCGCCGTCATCAGCATGGTCTTGAAGCTCGGCACCGAACCCGAAAAACTCCCCGTCATCGAACTCGCGATGATCACCATCTTCAACGAAAACGAAGAAAACATGGTGCGCTACGCCCACAAACTCCACCAGCGCCCAACCTTCAGCTATCTCGGCTCAAACGCCCACCAGAACGTCTTCAAAAGCCCCTCCACCGACGGCGAACGCCTCGACTCCTACCGCCGCATCCTCCACTGGTTCGCCAACTACGTCCGCCTCCCCGCCGATGCCGAACTCGACGACCGCTCCTACAAAGCCGCCATCAAATCGGGCAACCACTACGGCGTCTACGACTACCTCGGCTACGCCGTCGGATTCGACTACTACGCCACCGTCGAAGGCGACGACGCAAACATCGTCGAGATGGGTCAGCAAATCGACGAAGGCAAAGTCGCCACACTCCACGTCAAGCTTCCGCGCGTCTACGGCAAAGTCCCCGCCGACGCCGGAAACCCCGAAGTGCGCGGCGCAATCTGGCGCCTGAAAGACAACGAAGACGCCTGGGAACAAGTCGCCGAAGCACGCGAAGACTTCACCTTCACCCCCGACCGCCCCGGCATCTACCGCGCCTCGGTCTACCAGGTGCCCCGCCACCTCAAGCCTTTTCTCG
>CAZXXB010000032.1:11926-12226 GCA_964644185.1 uncultured Myxococcota bacterium | reverse complement strand
CCCATCTACATCGGCGCCACCTTCACCGACGTAGAGTAACCACCACCTACTCATTACCCACGCATCACCCACCTGCCGCCCGTTTCGCCTCCGCGATTCGGGCGGTTTGTTTTGCCGCGCAACCACGTGTGACACGACTCACAAACCGTGATCCCTCAGCGCCGTCTCAAGGGGCTTCAGCATCTCACGACTCGCCCACTGCGCCGCTTTGCGCCACGCCCAGTCACCAACCCGTTTTCCAAACACCGCGACCACCACCACGAGCGACACAAAACACGTCGCCGCAACGCCCATCCCAAC
>CAZXXB010000032.1:0-11916 GCA_964644185.1 uncultured Myxococcota bacterium | reverse complement strand
AATCGCTCGCTCTGCATCACACACAACCCGAAACGAGAACAGCGACGCGGCAACAAGCGCGCCCACACCACAGCATGCAATCGTCGCAAGCACCGTCGCCCCAAAAACGAGCCACATCACCCACCACTGCGCGCGCAAGACCGATCTACCCTTTTCATCGCGCAACAAATGACCGACCAGTAGCCCCAGCCGCGCCGCCGCCGCCCGATGCAACTCACCGCGCGCGGCAAACGTCGCCTCCGCCACCTTCGGATACTCCGGTAGCGGAACCTCCTCGACAAATGGTGCCACCCCCAGCACCGGTGCAAGCAGCGGAATCAGCCGCCGCTCTTTCGCTTCGCGCAAATTCCCGCCACCATCGTTCTCATCTGCACCAACGCACCACGCCGACTTCTGTGCATCCGACAATTTCGCGAACAGCCGGTTGCTCTCGGGCAACGCGAAGTGACGCTGCAAAAATCGCTGCGCATTGCGACGCCCAAGCTCGTAGTCATGCGCCCGCTGTGACTCATCAACAAACCCGCCAAACGCCCCCGCCGCCTCCGACGCCAATGGACCATGCTCGCGCTTAGCCCCACCCGGCAGCCGTGCCGACGGCGTAATCACAAAGCGCGAGTAGATCGACTCGCCCAGCATCAACCCCAGCTCTTCATGCTTGAACCGCGCGTGCTGCACCGCCACATCGAGCAGCACCGGCAAGGCCTTCGCAATCGTTCGCGGTGGCGATTCATCGCCATAACCAAGCTTTCCATTGAGCGGAAACGGCGTCACCAGCACCACCGCCCTGTCGACCTCGCCGTCGCGTGCCGCGAGTCGCCGCAACTCGTGCGCAGGTTCGTCGTCACTCGGCTCACGCAACAAATCCATGCGCGCCAGTTCAAGCGGGTGATTGTTCAACACCCCGCCATCCACCGCCGAAAAACGAACCTCCCCACCCCGAATCTTCGGCTTACAAATCTTTTGCTCGACCCAGCAGCGTACCGCACCGACCTTAACCTCAACCACTTTCGCATCTCGTTGAATCTGACCGAGCATCGACTGCACAAGCTGCTCCGACACCAGCCACCGCCTGCGCCAACTCGTGTACGCATTCGCCGGGTTCACCACCACCACCGGACGCAAAGCAACCGGCACCGCGCCAGTTGCCTTCGCCCCCTCGATCAGCCGCATCCACGCTTCGCAATCGAGACGTGCAAGGTCGAGACAAATCACCCCATCGCGATCAAGTTCATCTCGCTCAGCCGCTGTCGCTTCGCCACACAACCCAAAGCTAATCCAGTCGGCGTGGGTGCGCATCTCGTGGTAATCGACCCCACCGCCCGACGAAAATGGAATCCCATAAATCAAACCCCGCAAATTCGTCACCGTCAGGTGCACCGGTAACACCGCAGGCAAATAGGGTCGCACCACGCTCGGCGCGGCGTGCATCACGTCACGCGCCGCCCTCGCGACGTCGGTGAACACATCAGAGTTGAGCACCGATGGAAGTCCGCGACTCGCGTCGCCAGCATTGGCCCCCGTCAGATCGCTTCCGTCGAGCAGCGCCCGCAGGCTCGCCCCGTAGACCCAGCTCTCGTAAAATGGATTCCGTGGCGCATCGCTCGCCGCGGCTTCTTCCACCCGCGCCACCGGCCCATGCGTGAACTTGCGACCCGCCGCCATCGCAAACAGCGCCGCATTCATCCCACCCGCCGACGTGCCCGAAACGACGCTGATCTCGATATCCCACGGACGCTCCTCCTCAGGCAGCGCATAAAACGCATCGAACGCCTCGACGAGAAAATCGCACACCCCCGCCGGGTAGCCACCGCCCGATACCGCACCCGCCAGCACGAGGCCGATGCGAAACTTCGGCTTCGCCGGTGCGGTGCCTTGTGCCTCGTGCTCGCCACGCGGAGCATCCGCCACCGCCTGGGCTGCCGCTCCCCGCTCCGTCGTTGAACCAGCGTGACCATCGCGACGCGATTCGCCTGCGTGCGTATCCATCCCGGCACCTCATGCAATCGTTTCGCGAGGCAAGTCGACTCGCGTGTTCGCTTGGCTCTGTTGACCTGGTGAGTTCGCGTTTTGACACGCATAGCACGAGAGTCACGGAGTTGTGTCCCGCGACGCCACGATGTTGCACACCCGACACCCCACGCCCACACAGCAAAGCACCGTGACGGCGAGAGGTGCTTCAGGCGCAACGCCAAGGGCGTGCCGCCGCCCACTCTCGTCACCGATTGCTCGTCAGGTGCCGCGCCTCTGGCGCGTCACCGCCCACTCTCATCACCGATTGCTCGTCAGGCGCCACGCCAAAGGCGTGCCGCCGCATAAAAAAAAGTGCCCGGTGGGGGGCAAGTCCCACCGGGCCGGGTCAGGGTCGGGGCGCACAGGAGGCGCCCGGGCAGGCGAAGGAGGCTCGATGCGTCGCCGACATTACCTGGCGGAGGGGACCAACCGAGGTCACATCCGCGCCGCATCGAGGGGTGTGAGCCGTCGCCCGTCAGGCTTGGGCTTTCGTCGCAGGTCGCATTCTCGGCACCGCTTGCGCGGCCAGTTTGCATATCAACGACGCCGCAACTGCTCACACGTCAAGAACCACCCACCCTCACGATAATCGATGCTTGAAGCCTGTCCAGTTTTTCCATGTCGTTTTTTCAAAAAACATCTGCACGCACGTCATGGTAGTCTCCCCGGCATCGCCCGCCCATCGCCCAAGCCTCGCCCAGCCTCGCACCAGCCCCACCCAAAAAAAAGCCGTGAAGTGGCGCACCCTTGCGTTACGCGCCATGATGCCCCCGCGATGCCTGCTCACGACCCAAAAATGCTTCTCGACGACGTGCTCAAAAGCGCCTGCGCCGCGCTCACCCTTGACGGAGACGCGACCACCCTCGGCCACGCCATCGGCACGTTCCTTCGCCACCTCGTGCTCGAGCGCCGCGTCTCGCCCCACACCGCCCTCGCCTACGCCCGCGACCTGCGCGATTTCGCCGTCGCCCTCGAAGAAAAACACCCCGGCACGACGCCCCTTACCCGCGTCAACCGCCTCGCCATTCGCAGCTTTGTCGGCGCACGCGCCAAAGACCACTCACCCGCCACCGTCGCTCGCCAAATCGCCGCCCTGCGCGCCCTCTACCGCTACCTGCGCAAGCAAGACCCAACCCTCGACGACCCCACCGAGCGCATCCGCACCCCAAAGCGCGGCAAGCCCCTGCCCAAAGCACTCACCGTCGACGAGACCTTTGCCCTCATCGACGCCCCTGCACTTGCCCACGCGCACGACGCCGACAACACCAACGACGCCGACAACACCGCCGCGAACCCACCAGACGACCCCGCAAAGGCCGCCCGCGACCACGCCAAAGCCCTGCGCGACACCGCCCTCGTCGAGTTCTTCTACGCCGCCGGATGCCGCCTCAGCGAAGCCTGCGCCCTCACCTTCGAATCGCTCGAACTACCCCGCACCCCCGCACCCGACATGCCCCCCAACACCCCAATCACCCGCCCCACCGCCACCGGCAGCGCCCGCCTCTTCGGCAAGGGACGCAAGCAGCGCATCGTCCCCCTCCACGCCCGCGCCTGCGCCGCTCTCACCGCATGGCTCGCAAACCGCCACCACCTGCTCGACCCGCACGACGACGACGCCCGCACCGCCATCTTCATCGGCGACCGCGGAAAACGCCTCTCACCCCGCGCCGCTGAACTCATCGTCGAAAAACGCGCCCAAAAAGCCGGACTCGCGCGCCACGTCCACCCCCACATGCTGCGCCACAGCTACGCCACCCACCTGCTCGACTCAGGTGCCGACCTGCGCGTCATTCAAGAACTGCTCGGACACGCAAGCCTCGGCACCACCCAGCGCTACACCCACCTCTCGACCGACCGCCTCATGCGCGCCTACGACGCCGCCCACCCCCGCGCCAAACGCAACGAAACCTGAACCTCGCCTCGCACACCACCCCCCCCCCCCACCTCACCCCCGTCTCGCACCCCACCTCACCCCAACTCACACCCACCCCCGCGCAACAAAAAAAACCCGCGCAAAAAACACCCCCGCACATCCCGCAAAAACCCATTGACCGAAACCGCGCAGCGCAGTAATTGGCGCCCTCTGCCTCGCACCTTCTCCGGGCGGGCAGCGCGACACGATTCACACGGCACTGCAACCACAACGTCATCCCCGACACGTCACCCCCGACGACACCCCCGACCCCTTCGACACCACGAGAGCGAGCATGCCCTACCTGCCGCCCAACCGCCCCCTCACCGTCGGACTCGTCCAGTCTGCGGGCTCCGATGACCTCGCGCAAAGCTACGCCACCGCCGAAGCCGGCGTCCGCGACTGCGCCGCCCGCGGTGCCAAAATCATCTGCCTGCAAGAACTCTTCGCCTCGCTCTACTTCTGCTTCGAAGAAAACTTCAAATTCTTCGACCTCGCCGAGCCCGCCGACGGCCCCACCGTCACCCGCTTCGCCAACCTCGCAAAACAACTCGGCGTCGTCCTCGTCATCCCCTTCTTCGAGCGCCGCGCCGCCGGCGTCTACCACAACAGCGTCGCCGTCGCCGACGCCGATGGCACCGTCCTCGGCATCTACCGCAAGATGCACATCCCCGACGACCCAGGCTACTACGAGAAGTTCTACTTCACCCCCGGCGACCTCGGCTTCAAATGCTTCGACACCCAGCACGGAAAAATCAGCGTCCTCATCTGCTGGGACCAATGGTACCCCGAAGCCGCACGCCTCTCCGCAATGCTTGGCGCAGAAGTCCTCTTCTACCCCACCGCCATCGGCGCAAAACCCGGTGACGACGCCGCACGCGACCGCTACCGACACGGCTGGCAAACCGTCATGCAGGGACACGCCGTCGCCAACGGAATCTTCGTCGCCGCGGTCAACCGCACCGGCATCGAAAACGGCATGGCCTTCTGGGGCAGCTCATTCATCGCCGAACCCATGGGTCACATCCTCGCAAAAGCCCCCGAAACCCAACCCCAAAACATCGTCGTCACCCTCGACCTCGGCCTCGTCGAAAAAACCCGCCGCGAATGGCCCTTTTTCCGCGACCGCCGCATCGACCACTTCCAGGGCCTGACTCGCAGGTTTCTCAATGACTGACCACAGTACCAACCCAGCCCACGGCCTCACCGCCAACCTCTTCCCCCGCCAACTCGGCTTTCGCATGCCCGCCGAATGGGAACCCCATGCCGCCACATGGCTCGCATGGCCCCACTCCGAAAGCACCTTCCCAGGCAAAATCCCCGTCGTCGAACAAACGATGGCCCGCTGGGTCCGCGAACTCACACGCCGCCGACCCGGAAAACCCGCCGAACGCGTCGAACTCATCACCGCAAACCCCTCCATCCGCGCCCGCGCTGAACGAATCCTCGCCGATTGGGATATCCCAACAGACCTCGTCCGCTTCCACACATGGCCCAACAACGACGTCTGGATACGCGACTACGGCCCCACATTTCTCGCCCGCGACACCGACCGCAACGACGGCTTCGGTCAACTCGCCATGGTCGACTGGGAATTCGACGCATGGGGCGGAAAAGGTGAAAAATACCACGGCGCTGCAGCCGGACTCGACGCTCAAATCGCTCCACGCATCGCCGAACTCGCCAGCGTACCCTCCTTCCCCGTCCCCCTCATCCTCGAAGGCGGCTCCATCGACGTCAACGGCGCTGGCTCGCTACTCACAACCCGCATGTGCCTCCTCCAGTCCCGCAACCTCAACAGCGAAACCGAAGCCGACAAAGCCTCGCGCATCGACCGCATCCTCAACGAATACCTCGGCATCGAACAGGTCATCTGGCTCGAAGGCGTCTACCTCGAAGGCGACGACACCGATGGACACATCGACAACCTCGCCCGCTTCGTCGCCGAAAACAAAATCCTCACCGTCGTAACAGACGACCGCGACGACCCCATGTTCGAGCCCCTGCAACGCAACCTCGAACAGCTTCGCACCGCACGCAACCTCAACGGCAAACCCTTCGACGTCATCACCGTCGCACTACCCGCCGCCACCTTTTTCACCTGCGACCGACCCGGAGAAGGCATCGCCCGCAACCGCTACCCCGCAAGCTACGCCAACTTCTACATCGGCAACGGCTGCGTCCTCGTACCCACCTACGCCGACGCCAACGACGTCAAAGCCCTCAACACCATCGCCGACTGCTTTGCCGATCGCGCCATCATCCCCATCGACTGCAACGACTACATTCTCGGCCACGGAGCCATCCACTGCTCGACCCAGCAGGTTCCCGCGATCACCTCACGCTGACCCGCCTCATCGCGTGAGCCCGCGACCCCGCGCCGACGCCGCCACCACACCGCGCAACCACTTGTGCGCCGGGTCGGCGTCGAGCCGCGGATGCCAAATCTGCGTCAGCGTGTACGACTCGAACACGAGCGGAGGCGCGAGCGCGACAAGGCCAAACCGCGCCGCCTCCGCACGCGCCAGCCGCGCCGACACCGTCAGCACATAGTCGCTCTCCGACACCAGCAAAAGCGCACCCAGAAAATACGGCACCGCCCGCGCGATATGCCGCTTTGCCCCCTCTTGCGCCAACACCGTGTCGATGTAACCGCCCATCTTGCCACGCGGCGCCACCTGCACATGCTCGAGCGCACAATACTTCGCCAGCGTCATCCGCCCCTTCGCCGCCGCGTGCCCCACACGCATCACGCACACGAACCGATCATCAAACAGCTTCTGCTGCCGCATATCGCCCGACAGCGACCCATACACCCCAAGCGCCAAATCAATCACCCCGTCGCGCAACAGCGCCGCGTCATCCACACTGTTCGGAAACACCTGCAACTGCGCTCGCGGTGCCTCCTCACGCATCCGCCGGTCGAGTGCCCCGCCAATCACCGCCAGCATGTGATCGGTCGCATGAACAACGAACCGCCGCTGCAACCGCCCGGGCTCAAACCCACGCACCCGCGACAGCACCGCACGCGACCGCTCACTCAGCGTATGCACCTCATCGCGCAAGCCCTCCGCATGTGGTGTCAGCACCATCGCCCGCCCTGCCCGCACCAGCAGCGGGTCGCCGGTCGTCTCGCGCAATCGCGCCAGCGCATGACTCACCGCCGGAACACTCAGATTCAACCGCCGCGCCGCGCGCGTCACGCTCGCCTCCTGCAACAGCGCATCGAGTGTCGTCAGCAAATTCAGATCAAGCGACTCAACATTCATCAACAAACCTCACTCGCGCGCGTCCCCCCTTTTCCTCACTGGGGACAGCGCCTGTCGCTGGGGGACAGGGGGATAGGGGGTAATCCGGGCATCGAGCCGTCGGTAGAGGTATCCCCCCCATTACTTGCACACCATGCAACATTGCTTTCACACCTGTGCGCTTGCTGCAAGTTCCATCCGCAGCCACACTCTCCCCTGCGCGTGATGCCACAACACCTCAACCTCGGAGAAACCCCATGAGCGGCAACCTCAATCGCAGCGGAAACCCAAAAAAGATTCTCATCGTCCTCGCCAACCCCGCCATCTCGACCACCCTCGGCTGGCCCGTCGGCTTCTGGGCCAGCGAACTCACCCACGCATGGTACGAATTCACCGAGGCCGGCTACGAAGTCACCCTCGCCAGCCCCAACGGCGGAAAGTGCGAGCTCGACGCCTACTCTGACCCGCGCGACAAGAGCGGTTACAGCGCCCACGACGTCCTCAGCATGGGCTACATCGCCACCCCCGCGCTCTGGTCGGCAACCGAAACCACCGCCCCGCTCGCCTCGCTCGATCTCTCCGCCTTCGACGCCCTCTACATCGCTGGCGGCCAGGCCCCCATGTTCACCTTCCGCGACAACCCCACCCTCACCAAAGCCATCCGCACCTTCCACGACGCCGGCAAAATCGTCTCCGCCGTCTGCCACGGTGTCGCCGCACTCATCGACATTCGCGTAGCCGACGGCACCTACCTCATCGCCAACCGCCAGATGACCGGCTTCGCCAACAGCGAAGAAGACTACGCCGACAAAGCCGTCGGGCAGCGCGTCATGCCGTGGCGCATCGAAGACGCCGCACGCGAGCACGGCGCAAACTTCCAGACCGCACCGGTCTTCCGCGAATTCGCCCTGCGCGACGGCAACCTCATCACCGGTCAGCAGCAGTTCTCAGGCCGTGCCGCCGCGCGACTCATCATCGAAGCCCTCGGACGCTGACACCACCTCCCCTCCACCCCGTCCCCGCGTGTCGCGCCCCATCAAACCGCGCGACACGCGGCCGCGATCACCCGCGATGGAGACCCAGCATGAGCGAAATGGAACTCGTCAAAGAATTTCTCGCCAAACTCGACGCCTCGGGCGCCCAGCGCGACTACGCACCCGGCGTGCCTCGCTACGGCTACTCGATGCGCGTCTCGAGCGGTAACCCCGCCACCCCCGGCTGCCTCGCCATCACATGGATACGCGGTCGCGACGAAGCCGAGCGCGACGCCATCCGCGTCCACTCGCGCAAAATCGTCGAAAACTTCATGCGCTCAGACGGCTTCATCGGCATGGTCACCGGCTTCACCGGCGATCAGGGCTTCACCGTCACCGCATGGCAATCAGAACAGGCCCTTCAGGCCGCCCTCCGCACCTCCGGCCACCTCGAAGCAATGGCCGATTTCGACAAAAACGGCCTCGCCGTCGGCGTCTGGACAAGCGTCTGGCAGCCACACCACATCAACCGCATGTGGCAACGGTGCCCCGCCTGCAACCACGCCAACGTCGTCTCCGACAAGCCCACCACCGGCCTCACCTGCGAGTCGTGCGGTGCCCCCCTCCCCGACCGCATCAGCTACTGGTAACCTCTCGCTTTCCGGTTGGGGCTCGACGGTCACCGCCACTCGTGCCCCCCCCCGTTGCCGCCGTTCCCACGGCCCTCACCGCGTCGCACCGCCTGCCTCGCGCCTCTTTGAGCAACACCGCATGACTTCACCAGCCCCCATCTCCACCATCGCCATCATCGGCACCGGCAACGTCGGCGCGGCGCTCGGCAAAAACTACGCCCGCCGTGGCATGCGCGTCGTCTTCGGTGCCCGCAACCCCGATGAAGCCGCCGACCTCGTCGCCGCCTGCGGCCCCAATGCCAGCGCCACCACCCCCGACGTCGCCGTGCGTGAAGCCCCCGTCGTCTTTCTCGCCGTGCCCGGTGGCGTCGCCGTTGAAGTCGCGCTTGGCCTGCCCATTGACGGCAAAATCGTCATCGACTGCACCAACCCCCTGAAGTGGAACGACGGCCCCGTGCCCGCCCCGCCAGCCGAGGGCTCCAACGCCGAAGCCATCGCCGCTGCCCTCACCCGCGACCGCCGCAGCGCCACGATCGTCAAAGCCTTCAACACCTTCGGTGCCGAGTTTCACGGCGACCCCGTCATCACCCGTGGCAACGCCTCATGGGGCGTTGACGTGCAGTTCGCCCTCGACGACCTCACCGCAAAACCCACCCTCTCCGCCCTCATCGCGCACGGGGGCTACACCCCCGTCTTCGCCGGCCCCCTGCGCAACGCCCGCCTGCTCGAACACCTCGCCGTCCTCTGGATACACCTCGCGATGCGCGAGGCGATGGGGCGCAACTCAGCGTTCACCTTCGTCGCGCGCTAGCTCGGCGGCAATCACGGGGGCCAGCGCCGCGGCGAGCCGCTCGGCCCCCGCTTCGTTGAGGTGGCACACGTCATCAAACAGCGCCGCGCTCGCCTCCCCCTCGCCCACGACCCGCGCCGCATCAAACAGCAGCACCTCGCTGCCCCCCGCGTCACCTCTGCCCCCCGCTTCATCTGCGTTGTCGGTTCGGCTCGTCTGGCCGGTGCCGTCTGTGCCGTCGCCAAACCGTGCCCTTCGCGCTGCGTTGCGTTTGCGCGTCGCCTGCATCAAGAGCTTTGCCGTCTCGTCAAACGCGTGGGTCTCGTTCACGACCCGCGTCAGCACCACGAGCCGTGCCCCCACCCCACGCGCCGTCGCCGCCATCGACGTGATCAGGGGCGCATCGCGTTCGAGCGGCACCCGCTCGACCATCGCGCCCCGCTCACGCTGCCACGCGACCGCCGCATAAACTCCGCGCAGATATCGATACAGTGCGAGCCGTGACACCGCCGCGAGAAAGTGACTATCGCTAAGATCGTCACGCAGATTGTGTGTAGCGAGCAATTTGCCGATCTCGTCGTCGGGTGGGTTGGGGGTCACATTGCCGTCGTTCCACCCAAATTCGACGACCACGAGATCGGGCTTAAGGGTCGCGGCGAGGCGTTCGAGCTTCAGCATCCCCTGCCACGTCGAGTAGCCGGGCACGGCGCCGTTCAGCACCTCAAAATCGCCCCACTTCGCCCCCACTTCGCCCCCACTTTTCCCCCCACTATTTCCCCCACTTCTTCCCCCACTTTTGAACCCACCCGCGAGCCGGTAAGGCCACGACTTTGCGCCCAGATGAATGCCGTTGCTGTCGCTCAGCACGAGCACCTTCGCACCCGCCGAGCCTGCCGGGGCAAAGCGAGCTATCCCATTGAAATCATACGGAGATTTCCCAACCTTGCCGACCCACAGCAGGCTCTTTTCGGGCGTCTTCACGCCCACCGGGTCGCGTTCCCACTGGCTGTTGTACGCCGTCTCAAACGGCCTCACTCCCGTCGCCCCCAGCAACCCCCATTCGACCCGAGAGTCTAATGTATTCAAGGGGTTACCGTTGGCATAGACGGTAAAAACCCCGTTCGCCACCACCATCCCCGGCGGCCCCAGCATCGCCTCAAGCCCACGCAGCGTCGCTTCGCAACTCGCGATCAACAGCAGCCCAAAGGCCACAGCAGCTAGACGCAGCAAGGGTTTTCGCCGATCTGCGACCGCCACGCGACCGCCCTCGATCACGTCTCGTACCAGCTCGGCTTCCAGAGCTTGTTGACGCCCGCAAACCCCTCAAACTTGCCCCGACCCTGCAACGCATCCAGCGCCTGCTTCGCAAGTACCCGATTAATCGAGAGAAAAAACCACCAGTGCAGCTTGCGCCGAATCGGCTGCGCCGAAAGCATCCGCGATGCGTACCGCCCCGGCTTCTTCATCACGAAGTTCTGCTGGCACCACGTCGTCCAGTGCGCCACCTCATCCCGCGTGAGATGTTCCGTCGGCATCACCGGGTAAAACATGTCGTACTTCGAGAAATCGCGCTCTTCGAGCCACCCCTGCGCCACCGCCTCTTTGTAGAGCGGAGTCCCCGGAAACGGCGTGCACACGTGAAACGCCGCGAAATCGAGGTCAATCGCATGCGCGTGGTCGAGCAGCGCGCGAATCGATTCTTCGGTGTCGTCGCGAAGCCCCGTGATGAACGTACCCTGCCGAAAAACCTCAGGATAATGGTCGCGCAGCAAGTGAAACGCCTCGGTCGCCTTGTCTTCGCCGTACCGGTGTTTGTTGAGCCAGTTCAACGACCCTGCCTGCGGACGCTCAACCCCAACGAGCACGTGGCGCAACCCCGCCTCAACCATCAGTTTCAGCGTGCCGTTCGCGTGCTGGCGCGGCAGCAAATCGTACCGTGTGAACGCCCACCAGCCGAGCTTGTAGTCGCGCCGCAAAATTGCCCCAGCCACTCGTCGTTGACGTTCCACGTCGCGTCAACCCAGAACAGGTAACGCACCCCGTACCGGTTGTAGAGGATATCGACCTCTTCGAGCACCTTTTCGACCGACTTCGACCGATACCACGGCGCATCTTTCACCGTGCCGTCGGGCAGATTCGTGTGCTTGTTTTCCATCGCGATCCACGAGCAGAAGTTGCACGTGTCAACGCAGCCACGCCCGCGCTGAATCGTCGCCGCCTGCGGCCACAAAAGCCCAAACGGCGAGTACTTTTTCATTGGCCCGAGGTCGTACGCGGCGGGTGGAATCAAATCGAGGTCGTCGATCGCGGGGCCAATCTGCGTCGCCTGCATCACACCGCCATCCATCCA
>CAZXXB010000031.1:20736-22751 GCA_964644185.1 uncultured Myxococcota bacterium | reverse complement strand
AGAAAAAAGGGATATGATGTAATTGAAATAAGTGGAGCGACCGCAAGCGCGCCTTCAACCCGACCCAGATCGATCTCGCGCGGCGACACCTCGTCGAACACGGGTGGCTGCCCCGATAAGGTGCCTCGATGAGAAGTCTGCGCCGCCCACCCCCTTGGGTAGACACGGGCGCGCAATTTGGGTAGTTCGCCCCCGCGTGTTCGCTCTCATGGACCGAGAATCACTCGCGGAGAACCAACCCCAAAATGCCCGCTCAGGAACTCAACGCCATCGTTATCCGCCGCGTCGAATTGAACCACGAACTTGCGCTGTTTCGCATTCAGCCCGACGGGTGGACGTACCCCGAGTTTCGTGCGGGGCAATTCGCCAACATCGGCCTGCCGTGGACGGCGCCGAAGTTTGAGGGGTGTGAGCCCGATACCGCGACGCCAACCGACCCGGAGGAGATTATCCGGCGGTCGTATTCGATTTCGAGCAGCCCGGCTGAGGCGAAGCAGTTCAACTACGTCGAGCTGTATATCGACCTCGTGAAGACGGGGATTTTTTCGCCGCGGCTGTGGATGCTGCACCCGGGCGACAAGCTGTGGATGATGACGCGTCCGGCGGGGATGTTCACGATGCAGAACGTGGCGGAGGGCAAGCATCACGTGTACGTGGCGACGGGCACGGGGTTGTCGCCTTACATGGCGATGTTGCGGACGGAGTTGCACAAGCCGGGCGAAACGCGGTTTGCGGTGCTGCATGGCGTGCGGCATGCAGATGATTTGGGGTTTCAGGCCGAGCTTGAGACGATGGAGCGGATGTCGGGTGGGCGGCTGGCGTATTTTCCGATTGTGAGTCGCGACCATCAGGACCCGGTGCCATGGCAGGGGTTGAAGGGGCGCGTGCAGAGCGTGTGGCAGAGCGATGCGATTGCGGCGCGGTGGGGGTTTGAGCCGAGCCCGGAACACACGCACGTGTACCTTTGCGGTTCACCGAACATGATTGATGAGATGCAGGCGCTGCTTTTTGGTCAGGGGTACCGCAAGCACACGATGAAAGACAAAGACGGGCAGGTTCACATCGAGAGCTACTGGTGAGGCGAGGGGGGTAACGGCGCTAGAACACGACTTCGAGGCCGGCGGAGACGGGGATGGCGATGCCGAAGCGAGAGCCGGCGAACACGAAATCGGGTGCGACGATCACAAGCGCGCGCAGCGGTGTGCTGGGTATCGCGAACGCGGTCTGGATGGGGAAGCGCAAGAGGGGTCCGCGCGCGGTGCCTTCGACGCGAAACCACGCATAGCCAAGCTCTGCGCCGAGGGTCGGCGTGAACCAGGGTGCGACGCGAAACGCGTAGGCGACGCCGACGGTGCCGCCGAGAAGCCAGAGCCTTCCATCTTTTGCAGCCCTGCCCTCTTCATCGCGAGCCGCTTCGTTGACGGCGGCGGTTCTTCCGACAAAGGCGACGGCGACGTGAAGGCGTTCAAAGACGCGTGCTTGTCCGCGCAATTCGAGGTTGATGGCGGGTTCGAAGCGGTCGCTTGCCGAGTCGACGAGGACGGGGATGCCGCCTGTGAGGGCGAAGGTTCCGCGCCATGTGGGGGCGTCGCGATCAGGTGCGATGACGATGATGGGTGCGGCGGTTGCGGGGCGGTCTTCGATGGAGGCGCGAAGTGCGGCGGCGCGTGCGGCGCGGTCGCGGTCTTGTTCGGCTTTGATGCGGCGGTCGCGTTCGATGCGGGCGCGGACGAGGGCGCGGTCGAGGGTGGCGCGAATTTTGGGTGAGACGGGGTTGCCGGTGGCGTCGAGCAGTTCGATGAAGGGCAACGGTTGCAGGCGGTTGAGCAGGTAGGCTTCGACGAAGGTGTCTTCGGCGCGTCCGGTTTTCTCTTGTGAGGCGTGGGTGAGCCCGAGGGCGGTGAGGGCGTCGATGCGGCGCAGGTTGTGTCCATCGTTTTCGCTGAGCTGGGCGGCACGTGTGTAGGCGGCTTCGGCGCAGTCGTAGTTGAGTTCGTCAAAGCAGGTGCCGCCCT
>CAZXXB010000031.1:16171-20594 GCA_964644185.1 uncultured Myxococcota bacterium | reverse complement strand
AGGTGGCGGTGTTGTCGAAGAGGGTGAAGGTGACCGAGCGCGAGGTTGCGGCGGCGGCGGGGTCGATGAAGAGGCGAAATTGAACTGAGCCGTCGGCGATGAGTGACGAGCGGACGAAGACTCCGGTGCCGAAGTTGGGCAGCGTTGAGAGTTGCAGTTCGGGGGCGTCGAAGGTGATTCCGGAGCCGGCGGCGGGGGTGGCCGAGACATCGACGGTGTCGCCGCGGCGGGCGAAGTCGGGGCTGAACTCAATGGTTACTTCGAGCACGTCGTCGTCGTCATCATCGGTTGCGTCGTCGTCGTCGTCGTCGGTCACGTCGTCGTCGTCGGTCACGTCGTCGTCGTCATCGGTCACGTCGTCGTCATCGGTTACGTCGTCGTCGTCGGTTGCGTCGTCGTCGTCGGTGCTGGTGCCGGTGCTGTCGTCGTCATCGGCGTTGAGCGGCTCGTAGGCGACGAGAGCGCTGTATGCGTCTCCGCATGTTGTAAGGGTGAGCGGCGTGATGGTGAAGAGGGCGAGGGTGCAGAGCGAGATGGTGAGGCGGGTGCAGCGCGCGCGTGCGCGTTGAGCTACGCCACGACGTGTGACGGCAAGGCGAATGGCAGAATGACTGTGGCGACCGAGCGACACGCACGCACCTCAAGCACGAGAGGCGCGGAAGATAGCGCGGAAGGGGGCAAAGCGCACGGGGGCGAGGCAGCTGAAACGGGCTGGCTTACCCATTGCGCTTATGGCGAAGAGGTGCAGGGGTCGTCGGCGGCATTGGTGACCGAGATTGCACCGTCTTTGCGGCGAACCGTGAGCGCGTCGCTGCGGTCGCCTTTTACGAAGAGTGGAAAGCTGAATTGCGCGAGCGTGGGCGGGTCGAAGCCCTGGGGTCCGCGTCCGAAGATGGAGGTGTAGATGTTGACGATGACGGGCTCGCGCCCTTCACAAACGGGGTCGGCGTCGAAGGGCGTTTCACTCGGAGGTTCAGCGCAGCAGAAGGCGCATTGGGGCACGGGGCAACGGCAGAGGTAGTCGCCCATGCAGTAGTCGTCGCGCGCCACTGCGGCGCAGTCTTGCAGGTAGTCGAGCGAGATCGTGTAGCAGGCGTCATCATCGACGAGTGCATCGTTGGAGTCGATGGTGACGCTGGCGGTGGTGGTCGAGGTGGTGACGTTGGTCGTGCCGAGGTTTTTGCCGCGAATGTCGCTCCAATCGGCGTATTGGGCGGTGCCGAAACCGGCAGCGGAGGCGACGGCTGAGATGTTGCGGTTGTCGAGGTTTGCGCGAAGGGCGATGTCGAGGGCGCGGAAGTCGAATTGCGTCGCGAGCTGATCGAGAAAATCGGCAGTGAAGACGGCGGGGGTGAAGTTGAAGTCGAGGCTGGCGTTGAAGCCGTCGTTGCGGGCGAAGGCTGTTCCGCGCACGACGAAGCGTTGCACGGCACCGTCGGGGTCATTGCTCTCGAGCACGAGCGTGGCGATGTCGGTGCCGATGGCGGCGGGGGTGTAGACGAGGTTGAAGGGTATGGATGCGCCGGGAGAAAGCTCGGTGGCGCTGGGTGGGTTTGCAAGGGCGATGGCGGGCGAGCCCGTGGGGTCGAGGGCAAGGGCGACGTTGCATTTGGCGAGGCCGTCGTTGCGGATGAAGTGGAGGGTGCGCAGTGGGGCGGCGCCGAGTTGCGCACGTCCGGCGGCGTACTCGAGGGTGTCGAGGGTGAGGCGGCAGTCGGGCTCGAAGAGTGATTTGCCGCGAAGGGCGATGCGGAGGTTTTCGCGCTTCGTGTCGCTTGTGACGACGTTGAACTGGGCGCTGTGCGTACCTCGTTCAAGGGGGGCGTAGCGGGCTTTGACCTCGATGCATTCACCCGGGCCGATCTCACTGCCGATGCCCTCGGGGTAGCGTGAAAAGTGAGCGCGGTCGGGGCCGGGCGCGACACCCATCTGCACGAGCTTGAGTGTTGCCGTGCCCTCGTCGGGTGAGAGGCAGTTGCAGATTGGGAAACCACGCGGTTGCTCGTCGCCGAGGTTGACGTAGCCGAAGTCGATGACGGCGTTGCGGGCCTGTTCTTCGGGGGTGAGTCCGAAACATTTGCAGGCCTCGCCGGGTAGACATTCGGGCGGTGGGTCGCCTGTGTCGCCTGTGTCGCCTGTGTCGTCTGTGTCGTCTGTGTCGCCCGTGTCGCCTGTGTCGGTCGTGTCGGTCACGTCGTCGTCGTTGTTGTCGTCGTCATCGTCATCGTTGTCGTCATCGTTACCGTCGTCATCGTCATCGTTGTCGTCATCGTTACCGTCGTCGTCGTCATCATCGTTGTTGTTGTCGTCGTCGTCGTTGTCGTTGTCGTCTGGGAGATCGAGCGACACATCGTCGAAGGCGTCGTCATCGTTGACCGAGGGGGTGCCGGGCGCGTCGGCGTCGTGACCTGTGTCGCCTTCGAACGTGAAACCTCCGCACGCGGGGAGGAGTAGAAGTGCGGGCGCGAGCGAAAGCAGCAGCGTCGAGAGGCGCGCGGGCGTGAGGGTCAATGGGGTGTGTGGGTGCTCGCGAGACATTGGATTTCAGCGAGGGGTCGTGGCGGCGGGTTACTTGATGCGACGGACTACTTGATGCGGCGGACGAAGCGCTCGCGGAGATCGGCGCGCTCGGCGAAGAGTCCGGTAAAGGCTTCGGTGACGGCGCGGGCCGACGAGCGACGTTCGCCGCGGGTGGTCATGCAGGTTTGTGTGGCCTCGATGATGACGGCGGCGCCGGGTGAGGCGAGCTCGCGCGTGATCGAGTCGGCGACTTCACGGGCGAGGGTCTCTTGCAGAATGAGGCGGTGGGCGTGGGCGTCGATGAGGCGCGCGAGCGACGAGAAGCCGACGATGCGCCCTGATGGAAGGTAGGCGACGTGCGCGACTCCGCTGTATGGCAAGAGGTGGTGGGGGCACATTGAGACGAAGTCGATGCTGGTGACCATGACCATTTCATCGGCGGCGGGGGAGCGCTCTTCGTAGAAGCTGCCAAGCACCTTGTGGGGGTCTTTGTCGTAGCCGTCGATGTAGTCGGTGAGCCATGCGTCGGCGACGCGGCGCGGGGTGTCGCGGACGTTGGCTTCGTCGAGGTCGATGCCGGCGCCTTCGAGAAAGAGGCGAATGCCTTCGGCCATTTTTTCGGCGTCGGGCGGTCGCAGGCGCGGTGTCTCGCCGGGGGGCGTGATGCGTGTGGGTTTGTCGCTGTCGCGGGTCATGGCCTAGCCCTCGGCGCGTTTGCGCAGGTAGACGATGCCTTTGTGTCCATCGACGGTGATGAGGTCTCCGTCGTTGATACGCTCGACACCGTGGCGCACGTTGACGACACAGGGGATACCATACTCGCGGGCGACGATGCACGAATGCGAGAGGGGGCCGCCGAGGTCGGCGACGACGGCTGCGGCGAGAAGAAACATGGGGGTCCAGCCGACGTCGGTGTAGCGCGCGACGAGAATTTCTCCGCTTAGCAGGCTTGCTCCGGCGCGGGGGTCGGCGACGACGCGGGCGGGGCCGGTGGCGATGCCGGGGCTACCGGCGAGGCCGACGAGCAGCACTTGTCCTTTTTCTTCGCGAACGTGGTGGTCGGCGCGCGGTGGTTGAATCTCGCCGCTGCGAAGCTGGAAGTCGGGCGGCGGGTCGGGGGCGCGAACGAACGCGTCGTGCTGGGTGCGGCGCACGCGCACGCGGGCACACCACTCGCTCATGTGCTGGTTGCGCAGAAGGGCATGGACCTCGTCGATGGTGAGGAAGAAGATGTCGTCGCAGAGCGCGAAGATGTTGCGGGCGAGGTAGCGTCTGCCGACTTCGAGAAAGAGCTGGCGGTACATTGAGAGGGTATCGACGACGCAGGCGCGCATGGCTTCACGCAGGCGAGTGGCCTCTTGAGACATGGCGAGTGCGCGGTCGAAGATGGGTCGCTTGACGAGCGAGAGGCGTGCGCGCAGGGCGGCCTCGGCGCGGCGGCGTGCGGCGTGGCGGCGGCGTTCGAGTTCGGCGGGGTCGGGCAGGTGCGACGAGCGAAGGTGGCTGCGGACGATGGCGTAGATGAAGGCGGGGTCTTCGCGCCAGCGGGGTGTCGAGATTTCGGCTTCGCGGGGGGCGCGCAGGCCGAACTCTGCGATGAAGGCGTCGATGGCGGTGAGCACTTCGGTGCCGCCCGTTACGTTGGCGAGGCGGTTGCGCACGTGGGCGACGGCGGCAGGCTCGGGGCCGCGAGACGAGTCGGCGAAGGCGTCGAAGACGGCGTCGAGGTTGTGGCGGCGAACGAGTCCGGCGATTTGCAAGAGGCGAAAGCCGGGCTCGGCGGAGGCAAGGCCCGAGAGGCCGGTGTAGAGCAACGCTTCGTCTTCGTCGCCCGACTCACCGCCCCATCTTCCGACAAGAAGTTGGACGGCGACGTGGGTCGAGAGCGCGTTTGAGGCGCAGG
>CAZXXB010000031.1:0-16152 GCA_964644185.1 uncultured Myxococcota bacterium | reverse complement strand
CGGTGACCCATGTGAGTTTTGCGTCGAGTTGAGCGTCGGTGAGCTGGGTGAGGTCTTCGCGGAAGAAGGCGTCGCGCAGGGGGGCGAATTCACGCATCCAGTCGCGGGCGTCGCGGGGTGCGAGAAACTGTGAGGCGACGACGCGGGGCATCGTAAGGGGCAGGCGGGCGACAAAGCCGAGCTTCGAGCGGCGGCGGTAGCTGCCTGAGAGTCCGGGTAAGACTTCGCCGCCGGCGAGGGCCATGAGACGTTCGGGGTTGAAGACGGGTATCTGGCTTGCGACCGACATGAACTCGGTGAGGTTGAGGTAGACGCGTCCACGGAAGCTGCCGACGAGCTGGTAGTCTTCTGGGACGGTGAGGCCGAGTGAACCGAAGGCTTGCACGAAGCCCATGCGCGAGAAACGGCGGATGATGGACCAGGTGATGGGGGTGCCGACGCCGGGGAGTGCTTCGCCGACGTTGGCGTTGGTCCAGACGGTGAAGGTGGGGTCGTCGCTGCGTCGCGCGCGCAGGTTGCCGACGGTGCGTGGGCCTTTGGTGGCGCGGGGGGCGAGGGTGGTGATGGCGCGCGCCTGAAGCACGGTGAAGAGGCCGTCGTGCAGTGCGAATTCGATGTCTTGCGGGGCGCCATAGTGGTCGGCGATGCGACGCCCGAGTGCGGCGAGTTCGGTGAGTTCGCGTGGGGTGAGGCTCGCGGCATTGGCGACAGATTCGGGCAGTCGTTCATCGCGCGTGCCGCCTGCGTCGCTCGTGACGGTGCGGTACTCTTTGACGGCGATGTGGCGCTCGATGACGGCGCCAGTGTCGGCGTGGAGGGTGAAGGTGTCGGCGCTCTCACCGCCGACGACGCGCTCGCCGAGTCCGTAAGCGCTGCAAACCATCATCTGGGTGCGGTCGCCGTTGACGGGGTTGGCGGTGAAGAGGACGCCGGAGACGTGGGGCTCGACGAGGCGCTGGATGACGACGGCCATGCCGAAACCGGCGATGGCGGCGTTGAGGCTTGCGTCGTCGAGCTGGGTCTCGTCGCGGTCTTGCAGAAGGGCGCGCTCGCTGAAGAGCGAGGCCCAGCAGGCGCGGATGGCGTCGTGCAGCGCGTGTTCTCCGCGAATGTTGAGGAGGGTGAGGTATTGACCGGCGGAAGACTGGCTCTGGGCGTCTTCGTTGAGGGCTGAAGAGCGGACGGCGAGGGGTGTCGTGTCGTCGAAGCCTGCGGCGCGCATGGTATCGCGCAGGGCGGCGACAACGGGGTCTGGGATGGGTGCGGTGCGCAGGGCATCGGCGAGGGTGAGGTCGCGCAGTGGCGCGGCGGCAAAGAGCGCTTCACGAAAGGCGGCGCTGGTGAGGCAGAGCGCAACGGGGACGCGCAACCCGAACGAACGCAGGCGCGCGAGGCTTGCGCCTTTGCCGCCTGTGAGAGCGCGCGTCGTGGCGCGGGCGTCATCGAGCAGCAGGGTCAGCGGTGTGTCGCCGGCGTGGGGTGTGGGGTGAGACATGCTGCGGCCTCATGCGGCTCACGGTGAGGCTCATGGCGAGCCTCGTGTGGCGTTTGGTATTGGGGCACCGACGGCGGGGCGCGAGATGGGTTTGAGCAGGCGCAATGAGGCGGCGCGCTCGGCGTCGAAGTCGAGTACGACGAGCCCACGCGTTGTGCCGCCGCTGGTGTTCTCGGTGTCGATGAAGAAGCGGCCCGATGCGAGCGCGGTGGGGGCTCGTGTGGCGGTGCCGTCGAGCCTGTCGGCCATGCCTCCACCGGGGTTGGTGAGGGGATTGAAGGGGGTCGAGAAGGCAGTGAAGAGGCCACCAGCGACATCGGTGTCGTCTTGCGCGAACGCGGGCAGGTAGCCGACGACGAGATCGAGCAGGTCGTCGCCGTCGAAGTCGTCGGCGAGGGTGGTGGTTGCGAGTCCGGCTGGGGCGGTGAGGGGGCCGAGCGATTGGGCGGCACCGGTTGAGCCGAGGGCGAAGAATTGCATCTCGGCACCCCAGAAGTTGGCGGAGGCGAGGGCGCGCAATGACCCGCCACCGCCGTGGTTGTAGACTGAGATGTCGGTGAGATCGAAGGTGGCGAAGTCTTGTCCACCAGAGGTGAGTGCGTAGAGGGCGGGTTCGGTGAAGTTGAGTACGGGTGCGATGGGCAGGCCGTCTTCGCCGACGTTGCCGCCATTGGGGGGGCCGTTGTTGAACCAGACGGTGAGCGTGGGGAAGGTGATCGCGGCGGCGTTGGGGGTCGAGGGGCCTTCGTGGACGGCGGCGATGTCGAGGTCGCCGTCGTTGTCGAAGTCGATGAGGCGCACGCGCTGGGGTGCGACGCCTCCAGAGGGGAGCGAGAAGCGGACGACGGCTGTCGGCCATCCGCCACCTTCGATGAAGAGGGTGGGGGTGCTGGCGAAGGGTAAGAGGGTGACGTTGCCTTCGGCGGGGGCGGGGGTGGGGCGCGGCACCGCGGAGATGGAGAGGGTGATGCGGTCGCATCCACGTTCGCTGATGACGAGATCGGGGGCGTCGTCGCCATTGAGGTCGGCGGCGGCGATCGAGACGGCGTCGACGAGCGATGTTGCGGGCAGTGAGCGTGGGGAGGCGAGGGTTGCGCCAAGCTCGTTGTAGGCGACCGAGAGGGCGAGTGGGGCGGCGGTGGGGGGCAGCGCGCAGTCGAGGGTGGGTGCGGCGTCGCCCGTGAAGAGCGATCTTGAGAGGCGATGGAGCAGCACGACGTCGGGTGCGGTGTTGCTGTCGGGGTCGGGGGTTGGGAGGGCGTAGGCCCATGCGGGGGCGGCGAGAACGGTTGTGGGCTCGGGGTCGAATCCACGTGCGTCGGCGAGGTTATTGAAGAGGTAGAGCGTGTCGCCGGGGGTTGAGCGGTAGAGCAGCGTCACGATGTCGTCGAGGTTGTCGTTGTTGGCGTCGAGGGCGGCGATGGCGGCGGCCGAGGTGGGCACAGGGGTTGCGCCAACGAAGGCGAACGGAAAGACCCTGCCGTCGTCGCTGGTGTCGCTCGTGTCGTCGGTGTCACTCGTGTCGTCGGTGTCGGTGCCGGTGCTGGCGGTGTCGCTGGTGTCACTCGTGTCGTCGTCGGTGTCGTCGGTGTCGCTCGTGTCGCCTGTGTTGCTGGTCTCGTCGCTGGTTTCACCCGTGTCGCCGGTATCGCCCGTCTCGGCGGTTTCTGCGGTGTCGCCGCCGGCGTCGCTCGTGTCGCCTGCTGTGCCCGTGTCGTTTGAGACATCATTTGAGACATCGAAGCCGCCGGTATCGTCTGCGCCACCGCCGAAGGCTGCTTCTTCGCATGAGCATGAGGCTAAGTTGCCGGTGACGGCGGCGAGCATGGCGGTCACGAGCAGACGCAGGCGCGATCGCGTGGGGGCAACGCGTGAGCGCTGGTGTGGCGGGGCGAGAATGTAGCGAGACGCGCGCATCGGCATCCTGTCGGGCTCAGGCGATGGTGCCATCATACGCCGCAAGGGGGCTTGCGTCACGTCTCGTCAGCCTCGTCATGAGACCGGTCACGGGTCACGCGTGAGACGCGAGGCTCATGCCCCGATACATGTCTTGCAGCGGCACGTAGGTGAGGCGGCTCTCGCGCATCGAGCGGATGGCCTCGATGGTGGCGCGCGCGGCAGAGAGCGTGGTGAGCAAGAGCACGTTCATCTGGTAGCACTCGCGCCGCAGGATAACTTCATCGCGGAAGCTCTCGCGACCAACCGGGGTGTTGATGGCGATGTCGATTTCGCCGTTCTTGATCATATCCTGCACGTTGGGGCGTCCCTCGCTGACCTTGAACACGGGTGTCGCGGTGATGCCATGCTGGTTGAGAAACGCGGCGGTGCCGGAGGTCGCGACGAGGCGGAAGCCGAGATCGACGAGTGCCTTTGCGATGGGGGTGACGCTTGCCTTGTCGTGGTCGTTGACGCTGATGAAGACGGTGCCGCGCATGGGTACCGAGAAGCCCGCGGCGATCTGGCTTTTTGCGAAGGCGTTGCCGAATGAGGGGCCGATGCCCATGACCTCACCGGTCGAGCGCATCTCTGGGCCCAAGATGGTGTCGACCCCGGGGAATTTCTTGAAGGGGAAGACAGCCTCTTTGACGCAGTATCCGTTGACGGTGGGTTCTTCGGTGAGGCCGAGTTGTTTGAGGGTCATGCCGACCATCAGTTTGGCGGCGATTTTTGCGAGCGGCACGCCGGTCGCTTTGGCGACGAAGGGGACTGTGCGTGAGGCGCGCGGGTTGACTTCGAGCACGTAGACGACGCCTTTGCGCATTGCGTACTGCACATTCATGATGCCGCGCACGTCGAGGGCAAGGGCGAGCTTGCAGGTGTACTCGCGCATTTTGGCGAGGGCGTCGTCGGGGATGAGGTAGCTTGGCAGCACGCAGGCCGAGTCGCCCGAGTGAACCCCCGCTTCTTCGATGTGCTGCATGATGCCGCCGATGACGACGTCGGTGCCGTCGCAGAGTGCGTCAACGTCGGCCTCGAAGGCGTCTTCGAGGTAGCGGTCGATGAGCACGCTGCGCTTTTCGCTGAGGCCAGCCGCTTCGGCGAAGTAGCGCTGCAACTCGATGTCATCGTAGACGACGGCCATCCCGCGTCCACCGAGCACATACGAGGGGCGCACGAGCACGGGGTAACCGATGCTGTTGGCGACGCGTTTGGCCTCATCGTACTCGTGGGCGATGCCCCACGCCGGGCAGGGGATGTCGAGTTCGCGCAAGAGTTTTCCGAAGGCTTCGCGGTCTTCTGCGAGGTCGATGTTTTCGGGCGAGGTGCCGATGATGGGCACACCGCAACGCTTCAAATCTTGCGCGAGTTTGAGTGGGGTTTGTCCACCGAACTGAACGATGACGCCGTCGATTTGCTCGTGCTCGACGATGTGCAGCACGTCTTCGAGGGTGAGGGGTTCGAAGTAGAGTTTGTCGCTGGTGTCGTAGTCGGTCGAGACGGTCTCTGGGTTGTTGTTGATCATGATGGTCTCATACCCCTCTTCGCGCAGTGCGAAGGCGGCATGGACGCAGCAGTAATCGAACTCGATGCCCTGGCCGATGCGGTTGGGACCACCGCCGAGAATCGCGATCTTCTTGCGGTCAGATCGGACCGATTCGTTTTCTTCTTCGTAGCTCGAGTAGTGGTAGGGGGTGGCGGCGGGGAACTCGGCAGCGCAGGTATCGACGGTTTTGAAAACGGGCCGCAGACCGAGGGCATAGCGACGCTCGCGCACGGCGTCTTCGGTGCAACCAAAGCAACGGGCGAGTTGGCGGTCGCTAAAGCCGTTGCGTTTGGCCTCGCGCAGCACGTCTGCCGGGATGGTGTCGAGCTTGTATTTTGCGAGGGCGCGCTCTTGCTCGACGAGCTCGAACATCTGCTGCAAGAACCACGGGTCGGTCTCGGAGAGGTTGGCGACCGTTGCGACATCCCAACCTGATTCGAAGGCCTTGCGGACGTATTCGAGGCGCTTCGAGTGGCGCTTTACGACACCGCGACGAATCTCGGCGTCGGTGAGGGTGGCGTCGATGGTGTTGTTGAATCCGGTCTTGCCGGTTTCGAGTGAGCGGAGCCCTTTTTGCAGGGCTTCTTTGAAGGTGCGGCCAATCGCCATCGTCTCGCCGACGCTCTTCATCTGTGTGCCGAGAATGTCTTCGGCGCCGGAGAATTTTTCGAATGTGAAGCGGGGGATTTTGATGACGTGGTAGTCGATGGAAGGCTCGAAGCAGGCGGGTGTTTTTTTGGTGATGTCGTTGGGAATCTCGTCGAGGGTGTAGCCGACGGCGAGCAGTGCGGCGAGCTTCGCGATGGGGAATCCGGTTGCTTTCGAGGCGAGGGCCGACGAGCGCGAGACGCGGGGGTTCATCTCGATGACCATGATGCGGCCATCGCGCGGGTTGACGGCGAACTGGACGTTGGAGCCGCCGGTCTCGACACCGACGCGGGTGAGAATCTTGCGCGCGTAATCGCGCATCGTCTGGTACTCGCGGTCGGTGAGGGTCATCGTCGGGGCGACGGTGATCGAGTCGCCGGTGTGGATACCCATGGGGTCGATATTTTCGATGGCGCAGACGACGACGAAGTTGTCGGCCTGATCGCGCATCACTTCGAGCTCGTATTCTTTCCAGCCCAGCACCGACTCTTCGACGAGCACTTCACCGACGGGCGAGGCCTCGACGCCCTGACGCACGATGGTTTCGAGTTCTTCGCGGTTGTAGGCGATGCCCGAGCCTGAGCCGCCGAGCGTGAACGAGGGGCGAATGATGGCCGGAAAGCCAATCGAGCGCGACGCTTCGAGGGCTTCTGGTACGCTGCGAACAAGCACGCTCTGCGGGGTGTCGATGCCGATGGCGCGCATCGCCATGGCGAAGAGGCGGCGGTCTTCTGCGATTTTGATCGCGTCGAGGCGCGCGCCGATGAGCTTCACGCCATATTCACGCAGCACACCGGCTTCATGCAGGCTGACGGCGAGGTTGAGCGCGGTTTGTCCGCCGACGGTGGGCAAGAGCACGTCGGGGTTCTCTTGCTCGATGATGCGCGCGACCGAGGTGACCGTGAGCGGCTCGATGTAGGTGCGGTCGGCAAGCTCGGGGTCGGTCATGATCGTGGCGGGATTCGAGTTGACGAGCACGACCTCGTAGCCCTCTTTGCGCAGCACCTTGACGGCCTGCGACCCCGAGTAATCGAACTCGCACGCCTGCCCAATCACAATCGGGCCCGAACCAATCACGAGAATCTTTTTGAAGTCTGTTCTCTTCGGCATTTTTTACTTTTGACCTGGGTTTCCCGCTCGACGGGCTTTTTACTTTTGACCTGGGTTTCCCACGCGACGGGCTTTTTACTTTTGACCTGGGTTTCCCGCTCAAGGGGCTACGGGTTGTTTCGTGTCGGTTGTCGTTTCGAGAGTCGGGCCGGGGGATCAAGCCGACAGGACCCGCGATTTATCCATCTCGCTCAATCAACCGCACGAACCGGTCGAAGAGATAGTCGGCATCGTGCGGGCCGGGCGCAGCCTCTGGGTGGTACTGCACCGAGAACGCGCGCAGGTGCGGCAGTGTCAGCCCCTCGACCGAGCGGTCGTTGAGGTTGATGTGGGTCACGAGTCCGCCTTTTGCGGAGAGCGACGCCTCATCGACCGCGAAGCCATGATTTTGCGCGGTGATCTCGATTTTGCCGGTGGTGAGGTCTTGCACGGGGTGATTGCCGCCGTGGTGTCCGAACGGAAGTTTGTAGGTGGTCGCGCCGATGGCGAGGGCGAGTAGCTGGTGACCGAGGCAGATGCCCATGAGGGGTTTTTGCCCGAGCACGAGTTTGATGTTGGCGATGGCGGTGGTGCAGGCGGCAGGGTCGCCAGGGCCGTTTGAGAGAAAGATGCCGTCGGGGTTTTTGGCGAGCAGTTCGCTTGCGGGGGTCGAAGCGGGGAACACGTGCGTCGTGAGTCCACGTTTGGCGAAGCTGCGAAAGATGTTCTGCTTCGCGCCGTAATCCCACGCGCAGAGGGTGAACTTTGAGGCGCCTTCGGCGTCGATGGTGTAGGGCTCTTTGCAGGTGACGAGTCCGGTCAGGTCTTTGCCATCCATCGAGCCCCACGCGGCGATGGCGGCCATGACTTCTTCGCGCGGCATGGAGGCGGGTGCGATGGCGCCGGGCATGGCGCCTTTGTCGCGCAGGTGGCGGGTGAGGGCGCGGGTGTCGAGGCGGTCGATGGCGGCGATGTTGTGGCGTTTGAGGTAGTCGTCGAGTGAGCCCGTGGCACGCTGATTCGAGTAGTTGCTGCTTGCCTCGCGGACAATAAATCCAGAGGCGAAGATGCCGCGGCTGTGGCTCTCGATGTCTTCGTCGTTGACGCCGTAGTTGCCGATGAGCGGCTGGGTCATGACGACGTGTTGCCCGTTGTAGGATGGGTCGGTGAGGATTTCCTGATAGCCGGTCATCGAGGTGTTGAAGACGACCTCGCCGACCGAGAGTACAGGTGCGCCAAAACCACGGCCCGCGAAGGTGCGGCCGTCAGCAAGGATGAGAACGCTATTCATTGGACCCCCGAGAGAGGTAGGACGAGTTGGTGAGCGTCACGCGCTGGCGACGCCAAGCCGACTCGCAAAACTGCGGCCTCATACACACGCACGGGACGGCGCGCAAGGTCTTTCGGCGGAATTCGTCATTGATTCTCGCGGGGGGAGCCTTGCATTACGCGTGCGGCGCGGGCACGATCCGCGATGTTTCACGGATTTTTCGCGACCTCGATACGAGGCGCCTGAGGTGCTGCGATGAAGAGTTCGTTCTCGTTGTCGTTGCGGGCGGGGTTCATGGTGTTCTTTACGGGCGTCGCTTCTGGCGCCATGTGGCTTACCACGCTTTCCGGTTGTGGTGACGACCCGACCGATAGCGGGCAGGCATGCGTCACGTACACCGATGAGGCGTCGTGCGAGACGACCGAAGGGCGCTGCAAGGTGCGCGAGGGCAAGGTGTTTTTCACCGATGGGCTGTGCCTGTCGCCCGAAGACGAGTTCGCGATTTGCACCCGCTACACGTGCGAAGAGAGCGGCACCGACGTGTGGTTCATCAATGGCAAGGGCGAGTGCTGGCTGATGCCGAATACATGCGCGGGGTATGAGCTGGGGTGGAAAGAGGTGACGAATCTGGCGCAGGAGTGTGGGATTCCGCAGGCGAATGCGACGGCGGTGGCGGCGTGCGTTTCGGGTGAGGTTCCGTGCAAGGCGCTGGCGACGGCGGAGAAGTGCGCCGAGCGTGATGATTGCGCGGTGGTCAGCGCGACGGCGTACAATGTCGAAGAGGCGTGTTTTGAGAACCGCAAAGAGTTGTATTGCATTGACAAGGCGAAGGTTGACACGACGAAGTCGAGTTATGTGATTGGGGCGTCGGGCACGTGCTGGCTCGTGGGGCAGGCGACGGGTGAAGAGCCGGTGACGTTTGAGGCGCTGGGTGAAGAGGGTGACGCGACGTGCGGCAAGGGACTGGGTTCGACATCGTGCGACGGAGGCGAGGAGATTCCAGAGGCGTGTGAGGAGCGGACACTGGAGCAGTGCGGCAAGCTGGCGGGTTGCACGCGGTTGTCGGGGTTGAAGTTTGACGATGGCGAGCAGTGTGTCGAGACCGAGCAGGCGTTTTGCGCGAAGGCGGCGACGGCGTGTGATGATGGTGGGCTCGTGTGGGTGAAAGATGATGACGGCACGTGCTGGTGGTTTGGTGGGGTGTGCGGGGCGACGTTGCCGACGGGTTGGCAGGCGTTGAGCGAGGCCGACTACAAGGGTGAGTGCAAGATTGGCGATGACGGGGTTGATGAGACGGGTACGCCGTTTGCGTGCGCGAGCGACACCGCCGATTCGGGCGACACGGGTAGCTGAAGCGGTTGCGAGGTGCGCTGGTCTTCGTCGAGCCGCTGGCGAGGCGATGGCGGGTGAGGCGGAAGGTTTTCCACAGGGGTGTGGAAACGAAAAAAAGAACGTCGGGTTAACGAAAGCTTAAGCAGATCGGGCGGTTGCACCCGTTGACCGCGGGGCGGCGATGTTTCACGATGGCACTTGCAATACGCAGCATTGCCTTATGTGACAACACGTGAAGTGACGTTGCCGATGGCACGCCCCCGCAACACGCAAGGCAAACCCGAGCCCGATCATGCGCCTCAAACAACTCGACATCATCGGCTTCAAGTCGTTCAAAGACCGCGCCACCCTGCGGTTTGAAAACCCCATCACCGGCGTCGTCGGTCCGAACGGCTGCGGCAAATCGAACGTCGTCGACTCGCTGCTCTGGTGCATGGGCGAAATGTCGCCCAAAAACCTGCGCGGCAAGTCGCTCGAAGACGTCATCTTCAACGGCAGCGAAAACCACTCGCCGCTCTCGCGCGCAGAAGTGCGCCTCAGCTTTCACCTCGACGACCACGAGAAGCTACCCGAGATGTATCGCGGCCTCTCGGAGGTCACCGTCGGGCGCGTGAGCTATCGCAAAGAGGGCGGCAGCGACTACACAATCAACGGACACCAGTGCCGCCAGCGCGACGTGCTCGAACTGTTCATGAACACCGGCGTCGGCACGCGCGGCTACGCGATCATCGAGCAGGGCCGCATCGGCATGATCGTCACCGCACGTCCGGAAGACAGGCGGCGGCTCATCGAAGAGGCGGCAGGCATCGCCCTTTATCGCTCACGTCGCATCGCCGCCGAGCGCAAGATGGAGGCGACAAAAGCCAACCTCGACGCGGTCAAGGCGATCATCGACGAGTTGCAGCGCCACATCGAGACGCTGCGTAAGCAGGCAGCGCAGGCGCGGCGCTACAAGATTTTGCGGGCCGAGCTGATGCAGCTCGATCTCGCCGCCAGCGCGACATCGTTCAAGGCGTTGCAAGACGAATTTTCGGCGCTTGCGGCACGCATCGACGAGGCGACAAGAGAGCGCGACACGACGGTGACGGCGGCCGAGCAGGCAGAGGTTGCGCTGGAGATTCGCAAAGGCGAGCGGGCGCGGCTCGATGACGCGCTGAAGGCATTGCGCGACAGCATCTATGAGTTGAAGTCGCGTATCAGCCTTGCCGAGCAGGCCATCGCCCACGGGCACGAAGAAGTACGCCGGATGCACGAGCGGCGCGAGCGTCTCGCAAGCGAAGGCGAGGCACTCGTCGAGCAACTCGCGGCACTCGAAGCCGAAGAGAACAGCGCCGTCGAGCGTGCATCGTCGCTCGAAGCGACGACGAGCGAAGACCAGTCGGCGCTTGATTCGACCGAGCTTCGGTTTCGCGAAGAGTCGGCGGCGCTGGCCGAGATGGAACGTGCGCTCGACGAGCAGAAGCGGGCCGCGATGGAGGCCGTCGCACGGGCCGCGGAATGTCGGCAGGTGTTGAGCGATCTCGACCGGCGGCGCAACGAGGCGATCGAGCGACACGCGATGCTCGCGCGCGAGTTTGGCGAGCTAGACACGCACCTGAGCGAGAGTGAGGCGCGGGTTGCCGAGGCGCAGACGCGGCTCGAGTCGCGCAAACGCTCGCGCGGTGAGTTGCGCGTCGCGCTCGACGAGGCGATGAAGTCGCGCGAGACGTTGCGCGGTGACAACCAGAAGCTCGCGCAGGAGATCATCGTCGCGCGCGATGAGTTGTCGAAGACGCGCTCGCGGCTGAACTCGCTTGAAGAGTTGCAGAACAACTATCAGGGCTACGAAAAAGGTGTGCGCGCGGTGATGAGCCATCGCGTGGGGGCGACGGGTGCGACAGCGGCGGCGGCGAAAAGCGGTGAACGACTCGACGGGGTGCTGGCGCTTGTCACCGATCTCATCGAGGCCCGGGCCGAGCATCTTCCGGCGATTGAGGCGCTTCTGGGCGAACGGTTGCAGGCGATCGTCGTTGAAAACGAACAGGCGGCGGTGGCGGCGCTCGAGTTTTTGAAGCGACGCGGTGAGGGGCGCTCGAGTTTTCTTCCGCTCGATTTGACGTCGCGGGCAAAGGTGACAACGACGGCTCCCGTGGGCGAGGGCGTTGTGGCTCCGCTGATTGATCTCGTGCGCTACAAGCCCGAGCACGCGGGGCTTGTGCATGCGCTGCTCGATGGGGCGTACCTCGCGACCGACCTCGCGGCGGCACTGAAGCTCAATGGCTCCGACGGGTTTTGCGGCACGCTCGTGACGCTCGACGGTGAGGTGCTACACAGCGAGGGGATGCTCTCGGGTGGTAGCACCGAAGAGGTGCGCAAGGGCTTTTTGCAGCGTAAGGCCGAGATTCGCACACTGCACGAGACGGTGCAGACGCTCGACGCGCGCGTGGTGGCGCTGCACGAGAAGCAAGAGGCGTTGCGGCAGGCGATGGTGGCGGCAGAGCATCGCATTGATGAGTTGCGCACGACGGGTCACGAAGAAGACAAGAACATCGTGACCGATGAAAAAGACCTGGCGCGGGCACATGAAGAGATGGGGCGCATGCAGCGTCGCCGTGAGATGCTGACGCGCGACATCGAGCGGCTCAACGAAGAGACGCTGGCGTTTGGTCGGCGTCACGAAGAGACCGCGGCACACCTTGAGAAATGGCGCGCGCAACACGCAAAAGCCGATGAGCGGCAGGCCGAGTTGTCGCAGGCGATCACCGCAGCGCGGGCGCATCGCGACGAGATCAGCGCGGCGCTGACGCAGATCAAGGTCAAAGCGGCGCAGGCCGCAGAGCGGCGCGGCGCGGTGCAGAACCAGATCATCGTGTTGCGCAATCAGATTCGCGTGACGCGCGAGCGAATCGAATCGGGTGCGAAGGGTGTGACCGAAGCGCTCGACCGCGTAAAGGCGCAACACGCCCACGTCGATGCGCAGGCAGAGCAGCTTGCGCACGACAAGACGTTGCTCGCCGAGCTCGACGGGCAGCGCATCGCACGCGAGGCCGAGGCCGATGAGGTGGCGCGGCAGCTTGCGACGCTCGAGAACGACCTGCGGCAGTTGCGGGCGAAGGCCGATACCGTCCAGCAGGCGCTCTCGGAAGCGACGATGCGACGCCAGCATGTCGAGTTTGAGCGGATACGACTCGTCGAGCGGGTGCGCGACAATTACGAGATCGATCTTGCGACCGTTGAGCCTGAGATCAACGAACCATGTCTGGTGGTTGATGCCTGAGCATATGTATTCAAGTTCATCGACTGACTTTGCGCCGAGAACTTCCGCGATCTGCTCGGCGCCATGCTGCACACCATGGCAAAGACCGATCGTATCGACCTTGCCATATTCGATCGCCGCCCAGGTGTTCATCGCCATTGGGTTGGCGTAGTTCAGGAATTTCACGTCCGGGGCACATACTTCGCGGATATCCTTGCAGAAGTCGAGGATCACCGGGATGTTGCGCTGACCATAAAGAATGCCGCCAGCACAGATGGTGTCGCCCACGCATTGGTCGATCCCGTATTTCAGCGGAATGGCGATGTCGTCAGCATAGGCCTCCAGACCACCCACGCGAACGCAACTGATGACATATCGAGCCCCCTCGAGTGCCCGCCGTCGGTCAGTCGTTGCCGTGACTTTGGTCGGCAGATTATTGGCCTCAACGATCGTCTCGAGGATCTCGCGGATCATGCCGAGATTGTGCTCGCTGAGATCCGTCAGAGCGACTTCGATATCGCGAAACTCCGGCACACACAGAATGTCGGTAAACAGCTTTTTGGTGAAGCCGACGCTTCCTGCACCGATGATAGCGATTTTGAAACTCATATCCTGCGCCCTCCTGGCGGCAACCCATTTCGAACCCGCGATGTCATTCGAGACGGCCGCGGGAAACGCCGCACAATCAAGTAAAATCAATGACTTAGCGGCAGTTCCTAATCCTGAACCCTCCCGCAAGCTTCTCCTCAGGTCCGAAGTATGCGTATATTCGAATGGCAAACCAGAGAAGGATTATGCTTTTATGGGTAATTTTGTGCTGCAAGATCTGATTGATCAGGGCCCTGTCGGGCGAAGCGTGTCGCTGCCGCGCGGACGCATGACACTTCATGCCATGCCAACCAGCAGCGGCTACGAAGTGCGGCGCGGCACAGACTATGACTGGGATGGCCGAAAGCGCGGGGCGGCACCCTTTACGGTGCTGCAGCACAGCATTAGCGGTCGCGGGCACCTGCGCTACGAAAACCGGGCGATGCAGGTAAAGCCGGGTGAAACCCTGCTCCTTCTCATCCCCCATAATCACCGTTACTGGCTGGAGAAGAACGACCACTGGGAGTTCTTCTGGATCTCCATGAACGGTGAAGAAGCGCTTCGCATTCACCGGCTGATCCTTGCGATTACCGGTCCGGTTTTCCGGCTCAACAAAGAGACCATCGACCGGCTTGCCCACTGTTGCCACCGGCTGGTGGTTGCCGGCAAGACGCCGGGCTCGGCGTCTGCAATCGCCTATGAGGCGGCCATGGCGCTCTATGACGATGTCTTCGGTTCGCACCCGACCATTAGCCAGGAGTATCGGGCCCTGCAGCATGTGCTGAGCCACATTGAAGCGCATCTCGATCAGCGACTGTCGGTCGATGACCTTGCTGAAGTTGCCGGCCTCAGCCGAGCCCATTTCTCGCGTATCTTTGCCGCAAGTGAAGGCCAGCCGCCGGCAGAGTTCGTGCTTCACAAACGCCTGCGCCGGGCTGCAAAGCTGTTGACGAAGACGGCCGACATGCCGATCAAGGAGGTCGCAGCGCTCTGCGGGTTCGCCGATGCGAATTACTTTTCAAAGGTCTTTCGTAGACTTTATGGGACCAATCCAAGCGATTTTCGCACGAGCGGAATGTATGCCAGCGTTACCGGCCCGTCACTGTCACATTAGATTAGAGCAACCGCAGACGTCGGTTGCTCATGGTGAGCTAAGGGACCTCGCCGAGCGCCGCGACGGAGCCCTGTTCAAACTGCGCGACGCGCATGCTGCTCAATGCACCACGATAAGCAGTTCGGCCTTGCATCGATTCCTCTTACGGCATGGCCAAACACGCACACAGACTGTTCAACCAGTAGGGTAGAGCAGAGCCTCACCGACATCCTGCAGCAGCGCAGACGCTGCTTCGATGATCAACTGGACCTTGATCTTGCCACGCTCGTTTTCATCGACGAAACGAGGACCGCGACCAACATGGTGCGTATGCATAGACGCTGCAGGATAGGATAGCACCGGCGCACGCCGCGGCCATACGGGCACTGCCGCAGCCGGTTTCCGAACCCTGCGCTCCAGTGGAGGAGGAAGCGATGGATTCCGCGCCGACATGCTTCATTTCTCGGCACTTGGCGGAAAGCGGATATAACCTCGCTCTTGAAGAGATGTGAACCGCCGACCCGTCGTTTGGTCAATACGTTCGCGCCGAATTTAGACATAGAGACCGCGACTTGCTCGTGGGAATGGCTGATATGGGGCCGACAGCGGAAAGTCCGCAAATGTCTGGCATTTTGGCAGAAGCAGACATTAGTGCTCGCGTGGCCAGTCCGGGTGTAACCGATCTATCATGAAGGCATGACTGTGCCGACGACCTTGGCGATGGTGCCCTTCGCGCAGATGGGGGTCGTCATCTGCAAGGTCATCGTGACTGTGTTCCACCTCGGCTTCATCAGCCATCCCCCACAGTGACAATGCGGTAAGGAGACCCACCGCGCCCAACGCGGCTACGACCAGAGCGGTCCCGCCTAGACCAATTGCCACGCCGAGCCAGCCAGCAAGCGGATAGGTTATCAGCCAGCAGGCGTGAGACAGAGCGAAGTGGGCAGCGAAGAGTGCCGGGCGATCCTCGGGATGTGCAGACCTCCGCAGCAGACGGCCGGATGGTGTCTGCACAACGGAATAGCCGATCCCTAGGAGGAACCAAAGCGCCAGTAGAATGCCGTACGAAGCGATGAACGCGGTCGCCATCAAACCCACACCGAGGAGTGCAGCGCCGTAGAGCATGACCTGCCTGTCTGGCATTCGGTCGAGAAGCCTGGGCAGAGCGAGTGCCGCGGCCATCGATCCCGACCCGAATGCCGCGAGCGCGATCGCCGTGTTGGATGCTGTCAGTTCGAACTTTGCCTGCACGAAGACGACGGTATTGACGATCACCATGGCGCCTGCCGCAGACACCGTGAGGCAGAGTGCGAGCAGCCCGCGAAGTCGCGGTGTCGCGAGATAGATTTTCAAACCGCGTGTCGTACGCTCGTAGATGCTCCGACGCTCCTTCGCGGGATGATTGGGCAGCGTCACAGAAACGACGAGTGCCGCCGAGGCCAGGAACCCGAGGACGGTTCCGGCAAAGAGCGAATGGAAGGAGATGACCGTCAACAGGGCCGCCGCCAGGATCGGGCTGACAAGGCTTTCCAGATCATAGGCGAGGCGCGAGAGCGAGAGCGCCCGGGTATAGTCCTTCTCTTCCGGCAGGACATCCGGGATGGTCGCCTGGAATGCTGGGGTGAACGCAGCAGACGCAGACTGGAGGAGGAAGATCAGGACGTAGACCTGCCAGATCTCCGTAACGAAGGGCAGGCACAGCGCGACTGCGGCCCGCACCAGATCGAGCGTAACAAGCATGGCCCGGCGCGGCGTTACCTCTGCGAAGGCTCCGGCGATCGGGGCGACAGCGACATAGGCAATCATCTTGATGGTCAGCGCCGTGCCGAGCACCGCTCCGGCCCGATCGCCTGCGAGATCGAAGGCAAGCAGACCAAGTGCGACGGTGGCAAGCCCCGTTCCGACGAGCGCGATGCCC
>CAZXXB010000030.1:7260-23342 GCA_964644185.1 uncultured Myxococcota bacterium | reverse complement strand
GCGGCGAAATCGGCACCGCCATCGTCCCCTCCGGCGCATCCACCGGCGCACACGAAGCCGTCGAACTCCGCGATGGAGACAAAAAACGCTACCTCGGCAAAGGCGTGCTCAAAGCCGTCGCCAACGTCAACGACATCATCGCCGACGAACTACTCGGGCACTCACCCTTCGACCAGGCCGCCATCGACAAGCTCATGCTCGAACTCGACGGCACCCCCAACAAGAGCAAGCTCGGCGCAAACGCCATTCTCGCAGTCTCGCTCGCCACCTCAAAAGCCGCCGCACAACACGCCGGACTGCCCCTCTACCGCTACATCGGCGGTACCGCCGCAACCGTGCTGCCCGTGCCAATGATGAACGTCCTCAACGGCGGCGCACACGCCGACAACAACGTCGACCTGCAAGAGTTCATGGTCGCCCCCGTCGGTGCCCCCTCATTCAGCGACGCCCTCCGCTGGGGTGCCGAGATTTACCACGCCCTCAAATCCACCCTCAAAAAAGCCGGACTCTCTACCGCCGTCGGCGACGAGGGCGGCTTCGCACCCAACCTCAAATCAAACCGCGAAGCACCCGAACTGCTTCTCAAAGCCATCGAGTCCGCAGGCTTCAAACCCGGACACGACGTCTTCCTCGCACTCGACGCCGCCGCCAGCGAATTCTACGACAAGGCCAAACGCACCTACACACTCGAAGGCGACAACGCCAAACTCACGAGCGAAGGCCTCACCTCGTGGTTCGCCGGCCTCGTCAACGACTTCCCCATCATCTCCATCGAAGACCCACTTCACGAAGACGACTGGGATGGCTGGACCCACTTCACCGAGACCCTCGGCGACCGCGTACAGGTCGTCGGCGATGACCTGCTCGTCACCCAGGTGGGCCGCCTCAAAATGTCGTTCGAGCGCAACGCCGCCAACGCCATTCTCATCAAGGTCAACCAGGTCGGCTCACTCACCGAAACCCTCGAAACCGTCTTCCTCGCCCAGTCAAAAGGCTACAAGACCATGATCTCGCACCGCAGCGGCGAGAGCGAAGACGCCACCATCGCCGACATCGCCGTCGCAACCCGCGCCGGACAAATCAAAACCGGCGCACCCTGCCGCAGCGACCGCAACGCCAAATACAACCGCCTCTTGCGCATCGAAGAAGAACTCGGCCCCGCCGCAGTCTACGCCGGATACTCCGCGTTCCGCGCCCTCGAAAACTACGGCGCCAAAAAGCCCGCCGCAAAGACCTCCAAATCCAGCGAAAAAGCCCCCGCCAAAAAGTCGAAAAAGTAGTCCCACCCGCCCCGCACCCCGCACGAGAACAACATGCCACCCTTTCAGGTCATCGCTGCTGTTCTCGCCGGGGGCGCCGTCTTTCTCTACGCCACCACCAGCGCCTCACTCTGGAGCGAGAAACGACGCGTCCGCGACGCCTTCGTCCGCCTCGTCGGCGTCTTGCGCATGCGCACTGAGTCGGTCACCGAACTTCTCAAATCGGTCAAGACCCCACTCAAAGGCACCCCCGCCTACGACGACACCCTCGAGGCGATGAAAGCCACCCTCGAAACCGAGGGGATGACCATCGCCGAACTCGCCCGACGCGAATCAATCCTCGGTGAAAAACTCCTCACCCTCGTCGCCGCCATCCGCGCCGACGACACCCTCAAATCCGCCGACGCCGTGCGCAAAGCCTTCGCCCCGCTACCCGTGCTCGACGATCAAATCCACAAGCTCGCCCGCGAGACCACCACCGCCTCGGCGGCACTCGCCGCACGCACCTCGCGCGGAGTCGCAAGAATCGTCGCCGACCTCTCAGGCATCAAAGCCGACGAACGCTTCGACTACACCGCCCCGCCCCTCACCTAGCGCCCACAACACGCTCGCAACCTCGCCCCGACAGCACCCCCCACGCAACCCGCGCGAGGTAATTCTTCGCGAGGCCGCAGACCCACTACCGACACGTCGTCGCGCAACCATCGGCACAACAAACGAAGCCCGCCGCGCATGCACCACCCTCACCCGCACAATCGACCGCAGACTCGCGCAGCGTATCGAGAAACGCCGCGCGAATCTTCTGTCCGCAAAACGCCGAATTGACCGGAACGAACTGACCCGGCACCGGAAGTTGCCAACGCCCAAGAATGCCGTAGTACCGCTTCGACGCATCAATCCACGCATAGAACCCCGTCGCCCCGAGCCCCATCATCGCGCCGTCGCACGTCCCCTCACCACAGCCATTTTCAATCCAGTGTCCAAACCCGTATTGCCACGGCTCTTCGACCGGACTCGACGTTTCGGCACCGCAATCGATGGTGCACACCGCCCCCTCTCCCAGCAATCCACGCAGCCGATAGTCGCCACGCAAAAGCTTCTGCAAAAACTCACGAAACAGCGTCGGCCCACCCTCGATGCCACTCGCCAGAGCCGGATACTTGAAGCTCAGCGCAGCGTCGAGACCCAGCACCTTTCGGTACTCTGCCGCAAGCCCGTCAACGTTCAGCGGCGCAAGATCGGCAAAACCAGCGGCCAGCTTCTGCATGTGGTCTGGACCATAATAAAACCGCCCACTCTTCGTCGCGTCGTAGACCGCGTCGCCACCAAATTTCTCGTGGCAGCTCTCTACCGTCGCGTCGTCGGCACAGGTCTGTTCGGTCACGACGTAGCCGCTCGTGAAGTTGAGATGCGACCCCGTCGTGGCGTCGAAGCCCGTAGCCGCATCAACCGCGAATCGCTCGGCGAAATACGCCGCTGTCACGAGCTTCGTCGCCGACGCGACGGTCTTCACCGTATCAAAACTGTAATCGCCCCGTTGCCCGCTCGCGAGCACCCCCGTGACGTCGCCAATCTCCCAATAAAAGCCTCGTGGCGCTCCCTTGTCTGCGATGTCATCGCAGCGTGATTCGGTATCGGCAGCGCGTTTCGCCGCCTCCACCGCCAATGCGAGGCGATCATCGTCGGTCGCGTCATCATCATCGTCATCATCATCATCGTCGTCGCCACCAGTCTCGGTCGCGTCGTCATCATCGTCATCATCATCATCGTCGTCGCCACCGGTCTCGGTCACGTCGTCATCATCGTCATCATCATCATCGTCGTCGCCACCAGTCTCGGTCGCGTCATCATCATCGTCATCATCATCATCGTCGTCGCCAACAGTCTCGGTCGCGTCGTCATCATCGTCGTCTTCGTCCGCTGCCCCGTCATCTCCACATGACGCCGCAAGCAACACCGCAACGACGACAATCATCCGCCGCGTCAGCGCGATGAACCACCACGAGGACCCCCGCGAAAACTGCACCAGCTCAATAAGCCGCATGACATCACCTCAGCACACCCCGTTGAAGCCAGACCCCAACTCATGACCCCAATTCGACGCCGCGACGCACTGACGATTCATCACACAACCCGCACAGCACGCCGAGCCCCCAACCATTATCAAACCCGGCCGTGACATTTGTGCAAACCGCGCATAGCCCCGCCCACGTCGCGTTTGCCCCACACCCCCTTTGGTGGTATCCCGCCCCCGCGAGTCGCGCCTGAGTCACACTCACGCGATACACCCTCGCCCACTTTGCCCCCACACGGGCACGTGAGACCTCACAAGAGGAGCAAGCCATGGGCCTCGGCTGGCAAGAATTACTCATCGTCCTCATCATCGTCCTCGTCCTCTTCGGGTCGAAAAAGCTGCCCGAACTCGCCCGCTCGCTCGGCACCAGCATCAAGGTCTTCAAAGACTCGAGCAAAGACCCCGCCGTCGACGTCACCCCCGAGCGCAAAGCCGACTTCATCGAAGACAAACCCGCGCTGCCACCGCGCTCTACCACCGCCACCACAACCGCCAGCCCCGCCACCAAAGAGAACGAAGCCTCGCGCACCTCATGACGCGATAGCGCGCGACACCGCACGATCTCGATAACAACGCTCGCGCAATCTCACACCCGCGCAACCCAGCATCAGCCATGTCCGCGACGTCGCCATTCGTCATTGCCCATCGCGGCGCATGGAAGGGCGGCTCGTGGCGCTTTGACGCCTCACCCCTCGCCAACACGAACCCACCCGCAAACGCCGCCTCTTCGGAAAACGCCGCCTCGCCCACGGCAACCCACGTCACACACCCGACTCTCATCGAAAACACCCCCGACGCCATGCAGCGCGCCGTCACCCTCGCCTGCCACGGTATCGAATTCGACGTGCGCGCCGACGCCGGAGACCAACCCGTCGTCTGCCACGACCCCGACCTTGCCCGCGTCTTCGCCCGCCCCGAAATCGTCCGCGACCACGGCGCGCGCGCCCTCTACCGCTTCTCCAACGGCAACATCATCACCCTCGACGACGCCCTCGACATCGTCGCCCCACTCGACATCATCGACATCGAAATCAAAGCCGAGCACGGCATCGGCAACGAGCCCCTCGTGCGCCGCGTGATTCGCTCGCTTGCCCGCAACGCGCTTCGCTCACGCGTCATCATCACCTCGTTCAACCCCGTCGTCCTCGCCCTCGTGCGCCACCTCTACCCGCCCGTCAAAACCGGCTTTCTCGTCTCGCCCGGCTCGCCCGCATGGCTCAGGTTCGGCATCTGGAAATCGCTCCTGCGCGCCAATGCCATCGCCCCCTTTCACGGCTTCTACACAGGCCCCGACCAACGCCGTTACATCGCGCCATCGAGCGAAGCATGGGTCTGGACAGTCAACGACCCCGCGACCGCGCGCGCGGTCCTTTCCGCCCGCGCAGAGGCCCCCACCGCCATCATCACCGACGAACCCGTTGCACTTCGCGCGTGGCTCGCGGCACAATGACCGCATCATGACCAACGCCCGCACCACCCAGCAAGCAACGTGGCACATCGACATCGTCGCCGAGGCCGACGGCAAAGGCTTTTACGTCACCGTCCCCGCGTTACCCGGCTGCTTCTCATGGGGAAAAACCGTTGAGCAGGCCGCCGAGCACGCCCGCGAAGCCATTCGACTGCACCTCGCGGCAAGCAGAATCGACCACTTGACCGCGCTTGCCGGTTCACACGCTTGAGGCCTTACACGCGCAAATCTCCGGGGAGTTGTGAGTATGAAGACGACAAGTCTCAACCTCGAAGCGCAGCAGACCTTGAATCGCCTGCTTGAACAGCTCGAAGCCCACCTCGAGGCCGACGTTCTCTGCTTCAACGGGCCGATTCTTGCCGGTGTCGACGCCAAGGTCCGCTTCGCGCTCGAAGATATTCCAAATCGTCGCGCAAAGCTTGCTGTGATTCTCCACACCCCCGGCGGCATCGTTGAGGTCGCCGAACGCATCGTTCAGGTCATTCGCCACTTCTACTGCGGCAACAACAGCGAAGTCGCGTTCTACATCCCCGACGTCGCGATGTCCGCGGGAACCGTCTTCGCGATGTCAGGCGACTCGATCTGGATGGACTACTACTCCCGACTCGGACCCATCGATCCGCAGGTCGAACGAGACGACAAGCTCGTACCCGCGCTGTCATACCTTTCCCAATACAACATGCTCATCGACAAGGCCGACAGGGGCGTCCTCACCGACACTGAATTCGCCATCCTTCGCGGGTTCGATCAGGCCGAACTCCACAAGTTCGCGATGGCGCGAGACTTATCAATTTCATTGCTCAAGGAATGGCTGGTCCAATACAAATTCAAGAACTGGAACAAACGGAAAACATCCGGCACGATTGTGACCTTGGAGGACAAAAGGAAGCGGGCCGAAACGATCGCCACAACACTGATGAACCATGAGATGTGGGGGTCGCACGGAAGGGGAATTCCCATGTCGAGGCTCACATCTGACCTCAACCTCGTCATTGATGATTATGGCACCGATGCGACCTTGTCTCGCCTCCTCCGACTTTACCACTCGCTCGTTGAAGACCTGAAGTTCCAAAACAAAGTCGATCACTTTGCCCATACAAGGGCATACATGTAGAGGGCGCACCCATGATTGATCCGCTCAACCCCGACGAAATTCTGAAGCTGAACCCCCACATCAGTCTTGATCGGGTCGCCCGTTTTCGCGCCTTCTGCGAGCGCGCAGAAACGCAAGGTTTTTCCATGCGCCCCACCTACCGCATCGACGCCCCGTTCGGTCGCATGGGTACGTCAAGAGAGCGAGATGGCGCGCAAGGTAATCTGACTCACGCAACGTTGAATAGCCCGACGCAACAACGGCGGGTCTAACCGTTGCACTTCGCGCGTGGCTCGCGGCACAATCCCCCTCATGAGCCCAACCACAAGCGAGCATCACGTGACCACTCCCGCAAGCACCTTCTTCGCCGACGCATGCGCAACCCTGCGCACCGAATTCGACGCCAACCGCGCCGTCCTCTCCTTCCGCGAATACCTCGACCTCGCCGCCACCGAGCCGCGCATCCACCTCCGCTCCGCCGCACAATACCTCGTCGACACCTTCGACCACTTCGGCACCTACGACAAAACCACCCCCACCGGCACACTCCGCCGCTTCAAACTCTTCGACGCCGATTTCCCAGAAGCCACCATCAAAGTCGCCGGACAAGAACACGCTCAAAACGCCATCTACCAAATCCTCAAAGGCTTCGCCCGCGATGGACGCATCACCCGCATGATTCTGCTGCACGGCCCAAACGGCAGCGCAAAAACCTCCATCATCGACTCCATCGCACGCGGTATGGAACACTACTCGCGCACACCCGACGGCGCCCTCTACCGCTTCTCATGGGTCTTCCCAAGCGACCTCTACAAACGCGGAAGCATCGGCTTCGGTGACCGCGCCACCACCAAATCGTCGCGCACACTCGACCTCAACAGCTACGCCCACCTCACCGGCGACTCACTCGAAGCCACACTCCCCGGCGACCTCTCCGAACACCCCCTCCTCCTCCTCCCGCGCGAGCTACGCCAGCAATTCTTCGAGCGCATCAAAATCAACCTCCCAGACGGCTTCGTCATCCCCGAACTCCTCCTCCGCGGCGAACCCGGACCCCGCTCACACGCCGTCCGCGAAGCCCTCATGCTCCACTACGGCGGCGACTTCGAAGAAGTCATGAAGCACGTCCGCGTCGAACGCTTCCGCGTCTCGCGCCAGTTCCGCAAAGCCTTCGCCTCCGTCGAACCCCAACTGTCCGTCGATGCCCACGCGCGACAAATCACCATCGACAAAAGCCTGCAAAACCTCCCCCCCGCCCTCTCGGCCCTCAACCTCTTCGAACTCTCGGGCGCACTCATCGACGCCAATCGCGGGTTGCTCGAATTCAACGATCTCCTGAAGCGCCCCATCGACACCTTCAAATACATCCTCACCACCTGCGAGACCGGACAAATCGCCATCGACCCGCTCATCGTCCAGAGCGACGCCATCTACATCGGCTCTTCCAACGCCGCACACCTCGACGCCTTCAAAGAGTACCCCGACTTTCAAAGCTTCAAAGCCCGCATCGAACTCGTCGCCGTCCCCTACCTCCTGCGCGTAAGCGAAGAGACCCTCATCTACGAGCAGCGCATGCGCGGCGCCGAACGCGTCAAGCCCGTCGCCCCACACACTTACGAGATGATCGCCCTCTGGGCCGTGCTCACCCGCCTCTTGAAACCCGATGGAGACAACCTGCCCGATCACGTCAAAAAGCTCGTGCAAAAACTCTCCCCACTCGAAAAGCTGCAACTCTACGACACGGGCGAGATGCCCGCGCAAATCTCATCCGGCGAGGCGCGTGCCCTGCGCTCGGCCATCACCGCCCTGCTCGAAGAGTCGATCGGCGCCCGCTACTACGAGGGACGCGTCGGCGCATCACCGCGCGAACTGCACATGGTGCTGCTCAACGCCCTGCAAAACCCAGACTACGCCTGCCTCTCGCCCATCGCCGTCGCCGACGAACTGCAAACCCTCTGCGCCGACCCCTCGGTCTACGAATTTCTCCGCATCGAACCCCAGGTAGACTACCTGCGACCCGCCGACTTCATCGGCGTCATGCTCGGCGTCTACCTCGAACGCGTCGACCGCGAAGTCTCACACGCATTGGGGCTCACCGAAGAAGGACGCTTCGACGAACTCTTTCGCCGCTACCTCATCCACGTCATCGCATGGGCCCGCAAAGAAAAAGTCACCGACCCCATAAGCGGCGCGCTACGCGACCCCGACGAAAACATCATGAGCGAAAGCGAACGCGTGCTGCGCGGCACCGGTGAAAGCGCCGACGAGTTTCGCCACAACCTCATGGCAACCATCGGCAGCTTCCGCCTCGACAACCCCGACGCACCCCTCGAATACGCCGCCATCTTCCCCACCCTCTTTCGCCGCATGAAAGAGCACTACTTCGAGCAAAAAAAGGCCGACATTCAACGGGCCGCCGAGAGCTACCTCAAGCTGCTCACCGATGGATACTCAACCGCCGACGCCAAAACCGTCGAGTCGTTTCGCGCCACACAAAAAGCACTCGAATCCATCGGCTACAACGACATCACCGCCCGCGAAGTCATCGCCTTTTTGCTGCGCGAACGCTACGGCGCATAGACCACGACACAACGCCCGCCACGCCTCAATCAACGAGCCCCAGCTTCTGACGCTTGCGCCACAGCGTCGCGCGGCTCACACCCAGCGCCTTTGCCGCTTCGCCAAGGTGCCCCCCCGCCGCCACGAGCGCCGCGCGTACCTTCTCGCGCTCGTGCGCCTCGACGTCGTCTCTCCAGCCACGCGCACCCGCCTCTGCGCCGGTCGCTACACCCGTCGCTGCACTCGTCTCTGCACCCGTCGCTGCACCCGTCGCTGCACCTGCTTCAACACCACCGCCATCAACGCTGCTCACGAGCGGCGTCGCCCCCGCCGCCTCAAGCGCACGCCGCCGCTCACCAAACTCCGGCGGCAAATCATCACACGACAACGCCGCCCCATGCCCCACCGCAAACGCATACTCCACCACGTTCTGCAGCTCGCGCACGTTGCCCGGCCATGGATAATCCAGCAGCCCCTTCATCGCCCGTGGCTCAATCTGCGTAATCGTCCGCGCCCGCCGCAAATTCCCCTTCGCGATGAAATGCCACAACAAAAGCTCAACATCGGCCCGCCGCTCACGCAACGGTGGAATAAAAATCGGCACCACCCGTAGCCGAAACATCAGGTCTTCGCGAAACGCCCCCCGCGCCGCCATCTCGCGCAACGACCGATGCGTCGCCGCCACAATCCGCACATCCACACTCACACTCTTCACGCACCCCACAGGCGTAAACTTGCGCGTCTCAATCGCCCGCAACAACTTCGCCTGCAACTCAAGCGGCAACTCCGCAATCTCGTCGAGAAACAGCGTCCCCCCATCCGCCTGCTTGAACAAACCCGGATAATCGCGCACCGCCCCCGTAAACGCCCCCCGCTTGTGCCCAAACAGCTCACTCTCAAGCAACGACGGCGTCAGCGCCGCGCAATTGATCGCCAAAAACGGCCCCCCCCCCCCCCCCCCCCCCCCCCCCCCCCCCCCCCCCCCCAACCCCCTCTCCCATCATGCAGCGCCCGCGCAAAAAGCTCTTTGCCCGTGCCACTCTCGCCACGTATCAACACGCTCGCCTCGCTGCGAGCCACGTTGCGCGCAATCTCAATCACCCGCTTCAACGACGGGTCGCGCGTCAAGATTCCGTGAAACTCCACCACCCCCTCAAATCGCGGAACCTGCAACTCACCCATCGCGCCCACACCCATCGCGCCCACACCCATCGCGCCCCCGCTTTGCTCCGTGCTTTGCTCCGTGCTTTGTGTCGTTTCACTCATGTTTCACGCCTGTAGCACACTGGCGAATCAACTGCGAAACAAAAACGCACCGTATCACCCCGCGCGACCCCACAAGTCACCAAAATTCGCCCACAGCCCAACACAATCACCCCAAAAACAGCCCCGGCACCCCCAAAAACTGCCATTCCCGCCCCAAAACATCCCACCCAGCCGTTGGCACGCCCAATGCTCTACTCCCTGTGTGCGGTGACGGCCCACGGGTGGAACCAAGCCCCCCCGGTTGCACGTGAGTCGTCCCGCACGCATCTTGTTCTCGACGAGATCGTGCAAAGCAACGACTTCACAACTCAAGAACCGTGCGCCACAGTCGCGCACACTCACGACGAGAAAACACCATGATCTTCCGCCAACTCTTCGACAACGTCAGCAGCACCTACACCTACCTCATCGCCGCCCGCGCTGGCGGCGAAGCCCTGCTCATCGACCCCGTCAAAGAGCACGTCGCCACCTACACCCGCCTGCTCAACGAGCTCGACGTCAAACTCGTCTTCGCCATCGACACCCACGTCCACGCCGACCACATCACCGCACTCGGCGACCTGCGCGAAAAGACCGGATGCCTCTCGCTCATGGGCGAACAAACCAGCGCCGCGTGCGTCAGCCGCACCGTCAAAGACGGCGAAAAAATCACCATCGACGGCATCACCCTCACCTCAATCTACACCCCCGGACACACCGACGACTCATACAGCTTCGCCATGCACGACCGCATCTTCACCGGCGACACCCTGCTCATTCGCGGCACCGGACGCACCGACTTCCAGAACGGCGACGCCCGCGCCCAATACGACAGCATCTTCCGCCGCATCCTCACACTCCCCGCCAACACCCTCGTCTACCCGGGCCACGACTACAAAGGCTTCACCGTCAGCACCATCGACGAAGAGCGCCGCTTCAACCCCCGCCTGCAAGTCAAAAACGCCGACGAATACGCCGCCATCATGGCCGCTCTCAACCTGCCCAACCCCAAACTCATGGATATCGCCGTGCCCGCCAACCGCAAATGCGGACGCGTCGAGGCCGCACAACCCCTCGCCTCGTAACAAGCACCCCACAGCGAACGCGCCCAAAACCAGAACATGCTCAACCCCAAAACAGCCAAAACCATTCGCGTCGCCTTCTCGGCGATCATGGTCGGAGGAATCTTCATGAGCTTTTTCGGACTCTTCTCAGGGAACGCCGCCCGCGGCTACGAAAACCTCGACGCCAAAAGCGCTCACACCCGCCTCGCCGACTTTCGCATCATCGACGTCCGCGGCGACGACGAATATTGCTCCGGCACCGGACACATCCCCGGCGCCGAACTGATTCCCCTCCCCCAGCTCGAACGCGGCAAGTTCCCCCAAAAAGACGACAAACCCATCCTCGTTGTCTGCCGCAGCGGCGCCCGCTCGGCCCGCGCCGCCTCACTGCTCGCAAGCGAAGGCTACACCAACCTCTACAACCTCTCCGGCGGCATCATGTCATGGAACGCCAGCAACCTCCCCGTCGAACACTGCGGCAAGGGCCGCCGCTAAGAGGCCCACGATGCTGCTCGTCGAAGGTGCAATCGCCGCGTTGATGATGGGGCTCTCGCTCGGCCTTCTCGGCGGCGGGGGCTCCATCCTCGCCGTCCCCATCCTCACCTTCGTCTTCGGCCTCGCACCCAAAACCGCCATCGCCACCTCGCTCATCGTCGTCGGCGTCACAAGCCTCGCCACCGCCCTGCTCTACGCCCGCCGCGGCTACGTCGTCTGGCGCACCGGCCTCACCTTCGCCGCCTTCGCCATCGTCGGCTCATTCATCGGCGGAGACCTCGCCCGCTACATCCGCGGCGAGTGGCTCCTCATCCTCTTCGCCCTCATGATGCTCGTCACCGGCGCCATGATGCTGCGCCCCCGCAAAGGCGAAAACGACCTCTGCGACGAATCGCACGAGAGCGACCCGCTACCCATCCGACGCATCGCCATCCAGGGCACACTCATCGGCTTCGTCACCGGACTCGTCGGTGCCGGCGGTGGATTCCTCGTCGTCCCCGCACTCGTTCTGCTCGGCCACCTCTGCATGCGCAAAGCCATCGCCACCTCGCTCTTCGTCATCGCCTTCAACTCGCTCGCTGGCTTCGCCGGCTACATGACCCACACCGCCCCAGACTGGCCCGCCGTCGCCACCCTCGGCACCGCCGCGCTCACCGGCGCCGCCCTCGCAACCCTGCTCGCCCCCTACGTCAAAGCCACCACCCTGCGCTCGGCCTTTGGCGTCTTCGTCCTCGTCATGGGCGTTATCATGCTCTACCGCTCAACCGCCCCCACCGCCCCCGCAACCGAAGCGATCACCAGCCCCGCCCAACACGGCGATTCAGCGACGACGACGACCCCCACGGCGCAACACGCGACGACAAAACCCGCCCCCACCCCCACCCCCACCCCCAACGCGAACGCCGACGCACCTGCGACCGAACACATCTGCATGGCATCAAGCTGCGAGCGCCGCCGCAAATAACGCCGACACCATCCCAAGCAATAACCGGTGTCGCGACGACATGACGATACCGAAATGCATAAGCCGATGCCCGGCCTTGGCATTGACACTTGACGCATTGGACGAACATTGCTAAACGCAGTTTTCAACGTTTCACTTTCATTTCGCATTGGGGGTTTACTCGATGGTTAACTTTCGCGTTCTAGGCATTGCTGCCCTTGTCGTCTCGTCTTCACTTCTCACCACCGGCTGCTCGGTTCGCGCGCTGCAACTCGAGTCGCAGCCGATGACATTCACCGGCAGCATCGACCCGTCGCACCAATCCGACAAGAAGCTTCTCATTTACCCGCTTGAAGAGCGCCGCGGTGCAGAATATTCATACATCTTCCCGTCAAGCTGGATTCCCGTGGTCAACTTCTTTCACATCGGCGGTGACAACAAGTACCCAGAGACCAGCGGCGCAATTAATTCTTCTCAAGGCGGTTCAGCGGCCATTCTCGTTGGCGACCTCAGCGCGGCGTTCCCATACCTGCTCGCCAACGCGATTCGCGAAATGCGCCTGACGCCAAACGCAACGCCGATTGAGCAGGTCAATTCGAAAACTGACCTTCGCACCTTCGACTACATCGTGCGTGGCAAGCTCACGAAGTCGCGCCTTGAGATGCACTACAACCTCATCCCCCTTGCGGTTTTGGGAATCCTCGGCATGCCGTACACGTTCTACAACTCCGAGTTCGAGATCGAGGTTTCAATCTCATCCGCTGCAAACCCCGACGTCGCGCTGCTCACCAAAACCTACACCCACAAAGACTCGCGCGTGCAGGGCCTCTACTATAACCACGACGCGCGCTACCAACTCTTCGTCGGCGTGCTTGAAAAAATGCTGCCCGATATGGTCACCGACTTGTCGGCACAGATCAAAAAGTAGTCACACTCACGACGGCTGCGAAGCGGCGAGGCCCGCCAGTGCCTCGCCCGCTTCATCGGCAAGCCGCGTCAGCCCGTGTTGCGTCGCAAGGTCGCGCGCCTCGGCATAAGCCACCCGCGCCTTCTCACCCTCACCCGCCGCGACAAGCGCCGCCCCAAGCGTAAACCGCCCCCGCGCAATCTCTTCCTGCATCCGCGCCTGCGCCGCGAGCTTCAACCCAGCCTCAGCCTCACGCACCGCAAGCCCCGCCTCGTCGAGCCGCCGCAACGTATCACTCAACAGATACCGCGCCTCAATCTCACCCAGCGTGTACCCAATCCGCTGCGCCTCATCACGCGCTCGCTCAAGCCGCGCCCGCGCCGCCACCGCATCACCCAGCGAAAGCTCGCTCTGCCCAAGATTCACAAGACTCGACACCACACCCCGCGCGTCGTCATGCTGCTCGCGAATCGCAATCGCCTCGCGCAACAACGGCGCCGCCTCTTCCGGATGTTTCGCCGCATTGTGCAGATACGCAAGGTTGTTGAGACACGCCGCAAGCCCGTTGCGGTCGCCGTTCGCGCGACACAGCGCCAGCGCCTCTTCATACGCCGCCCGCGCCCCCGCCACGTCGCCCACCCGCATCAGCGCATTCGCCATCGAGTTCAACGTCGCCGACGTACCAAACGCGTCACCCCGATGCCGACGCAGCGTCAACGCATCACGCAACAACGTCAGCGCCTCACGCGGATCACCCGCCCGCAAATGCGCCGCCGCCAGACGATGCAGCGCCAGCGCCTCCATCTCACGGTCACCCGCCTCACGCGCCAGCCGCAACGCCTCGGCACCATGTATCCGCGCCATCTCAAGCTCTGCCGTCAAATCATACAGCCGCGTACACCCACACTCGACCCGCGCCTCCTCAGCCGCCAACCCCAGCCGCCGCGCAAGCTCTAACGCCATCGTAAAATCAGCCCGCGCATCGTCATACCGCCCTCGCGCCAGATTCACCTCACCCCGCCCCGTCAACGCCCGCATCGAAAACGTCTGCGCCTTCGTCTCATCAATGCGCCCCATGCTCTCGGCCAGCGCATCAATGATCTCACCAAACCCACGCTGCGCCTCTTCATGCTGCTGGTTGCGCTTCTTCTCCTCCGCCGTCGCAAGCGTGTACGTCACCCACTTCTCAAGGTCGCCCCCCTCGCGCGTGTGATGCGCCAGACTTTCCGGAGGTTCATCGCCCCGCTCTTCGAGCCGCCGCGCAAACGCAAGGTGCAGGTCACGCCGCCGCCCCGTCAAAAGCCCCTCATACGCCACACGCCGCGTCAGGTCGTGCACGAAAAGCCACTCCTGCGCACCATCGCCGCGCACCACATCGGGCGCGATAAACCCACGCGCCGCCAGCAGCGCAAGCGCCTCACGCGCACGCTCGACCCGCGCCGGGTCGGCAACACCACTCACGCCACCCGCCGCCAACTCACACACGAGCGGCTCGCAAAACCGACGCCCCGCAACAGCCGCCACCCGCAACACCTCACGCACCGGCGCCGGAAGCGTATCAATCCGCGCCGCCACCGCCGCCGCCAGCGAATCCGGCACCTCTATCCGCTCCGGCGCACGCGTCAGATGCACCGTCCCCTCACGCGCCGCTATCGCACCCGTCGACCACAGATGCCGCAACAACTCATGCAGATAAAACGGGTTCCCACCCGACCGCTCATACAGAAAACTCGCCAGCGTCCCGTCAAGCCGATTCGGACGACACAACGCCCCCGCAAGCGCCACCGTCGCCTCACGGTCAAGGTCACCCACCGCAATCGTCGTAACCGGGTCACGCGGCGTCACCACCCCACCCGGACGCGCCGTATAGAGCAGAGCCGGCAACCGCAGCGACCGCGTCTCGCCCGCCCCACCATCGTCGTCAGCAGGGTTCTTCCGCACCGCCCGAAACAGCGCCTCGACGCTCAACCGATCGGCCCACTGCAAATCGCTCACCGCGATCAGCAGCGGCTCACGCGCCGCCACCCCAAGCACCAACTCGCGAAACGCATACCCAATCGCATGCCGCCGCGCCTCATCGACCGGCCCCCCATGCCGATTCGCAATCAACCCCGTCACCGCATGGTGCCCCTCCCCATCCACCGCCACCGCAAGATCATGCAACAACGAAAAATCGCGCTGCGTCTCGACCGTATGACCCTCACCCTCATCGTCATGCGTCGCATACCGCTGCGGAGTCACACGAACGACGCGCACCCCCACCTCACCCGCCAGCTTCGCCGCCTCATCGAGCAACCGCTTCTTGCCCGTCCCCGCCCGACCAATCAGCCCCACCACCGACGGCTCACCGCGACCCGCCGCCGCCGCAAGCTCTTTCAGCCGTTCGAGTATCGCCTCGCGCCCCACGAGCGCCGTCAACCCGCGCCGCGTCACCGCCTCGCCCGACGTCTCACTCTCGCGCCCCACCGCATCAAACACATGCAGCGGCTCACCCGACCCCCGCAGCCGCAACTCACCAAACGGCTTGAACCGATAACGGTCTTCCAGTAGCCGCGCCACCCGCTGCGTCGCCAACACCCGCCCCGGCTCGGCCATCGACTGCAACCGCCGCGCCGCATTCACCGGGTCACCAATCACCGTCGGCTGACGAAACGTCTTGCCCCCAATCGTACCCACCACCACATGCCCCGCGTCGAGTCCCACCGACACCCGCACCGCGACCGACAGCTTCAGCCGCTCGTGCACCGTCGCCACCGCCCGATCAAACTCAAGCGCCGCCAGAAGCGCCCGCTCGGCATCATCCTCATGCGCCACCCGCGCCCCAAACACCGCCATCATCGAGTCGCCAAAAAACTGATCGACCGACCCCTCGTAACGCAGCACCACCTCGTCGAGCCGCACGTCCACCTGCACTTTTCGGGAATGGGGTGAGAACTTTCCGAGGGGAAGCTCCCCGGTGAGCATCTCGTAGAGGA
>CAZXXB010000030.1:7006-7250 GCA_964644185.1 uncultured Myxococcota bacterium | reverse complement strand
CCGCTCCGACAGCCGCGTGAACCCCGCAATATCCGCCACCGCAACCGCCACGAACCGCCGCTCACCATCACGCGTCGCAGCCCCCCCCATCGCGTTGCCCGCCGCCCGCAACGACGCCCCGCACGCGGCACAAAAAAGCCACGCCGGGCTTACCGCCGCGTGGCATGACAAACAAACCTGAGCTAGGCGCGGAGCGGACGTCATCGTGACAACCCGCATACCATGAGCCGACACCGCCACGCAC
>CAZXXB010000030.1:5132-6936 GCA_964644185.1 uncultured Myxococcota bacterium | reverse complement strand
TCTTCTGCGGCGCAGAGCTCAGCGGCACGTCATCGGTCACCACAAGCTCAATCTCATACTTGCCGCGCAACCCCGTCGCCGCGCCACCCGCCGGGTTCGTATCGACAAGCAACTTCGGACGTGCCGACGTCGCATCATCAAACGTCGCCGTCACCGCCGACGACGGCGTCGAGAGCACCGTCCACGCATACGTCAACGCCGCCCCTTCAGGGTCAACCGACTGCGTACCATCAAGCTGAATGCTCACCGGCAACGTGCTGTTGGCCGGGAAAAACACCTGCAACCCCGACTCGCTGCGCGGCACCGCCACCGGTGGAAGATTCGCGCCACCATCCTTCGAAATCATCGGCACCAGCACCGGTGTCTCCTGCGACGGATCGTTGTGCGCGATGTCGAGCGTCGCAAACTCCGGGTCGAGACCCGCGTTGTTGGTGAACGTCACCTCAATCGTCCCCGATGCACCCGGCGCAAGCGACGCCCCGCTGCCAAGATTGCCACCCGAAAGCACATACGACGCACCGCTCTGATCAAGCGATATCGTCGTCAGCGCAAGGTCGGCACCACACCCCGCGTTGACAAGGTTGCCACCCCCATCCGTCGTCTCTTCAAGGTTCGTCACCGTAAACGTCACCGTCTCGCTCGCGCTCGGCGCCGCCGTAAAAATGTGCTGCGCCGGCTCAATCTGCATGCATGGACGCGCGCTGCCCGTGAGCGTACCCGCAAGCGGCCCATTCGTCGTCGCAATCTCAAACGTCGCCTCAAACTTGCCACCCGCGGGCGGCGTGAACTTGAACGTCACCGGCACCCCGTTCACCTTATCAATCGTCCCCGCCGTAAACTCGGCGCTGAACGCCGCCGCACCCGCCCCCGCAATCGTCACGTCGGTCACGTCAATATCCTGCTGACCCAGGTTGAGCACCGTCGCCGCAATCTCGCGCGTGTTGCCCACCGGCGTGTCTTCAAACACCAGCGTATTGCCCGGAATAAGCCGCAGATCGCCCGTCGTCCCCTGGCCGGTGAGCGATACGCCGACGCGACACGTGTTGCCTTCCTGCTGGCAGTTGAACGCAAACAGCGTGTCGGTCTCGGGCTTGCAGTTCGCACCCTCGCACGTGTGAGGGTCGTTCGTATTCACATACAAAAACGTGCTCGCAAAAAACCCGTCGCCACTCGGCGTAAACCGCAACGTAAACGTCGTCCGCTCAAGGTTGCTGCCACTCACCCCCGGCACCTTCACCGGCAACGCGCTCGTCGTCGGCGTCACGACGCTGTACGCCGCCGCCGCAAGCCCCACGATCTCATACCCCGTAATCTGAAGCTCACCCTCGCCGTAGTTGATGAAATCAACCGTCGCCTCTTTTTCCTGACCCACCGTCACCGAACCAAAATTCAGCGTGTTGACCGACGACTCAACCTTCGATGGAAGCACCTTCTTGCCCGCTCCGGTGAGGTTAAACGTCCGCTCCGTCCCGCGATCACTCGCCCCCGTCACCCCGCTCGGCAAAAGCTCTTCCCACAAAAGCTCATCCGCCGACACAAGCCGCAACGTCGCCTGATACGCGCGAATCTCAGTCGGCGCGAACTGCACCGTCACCGTCACCGACGTACCGTTGTCGATGCTAAACGGCTCACCCGGCGTAATCGTAAACGCCCCGGCATCGGCACCGCCAAGCTCGACCGTGTCAAACTCGACCGCAAGCTGGCTGCGGTTCGTCAGCACGATACCCAGCGTCGCCGTGCTCTGCTCGGCCACGTTGCCAAACGCCACCTGCGACGGCGCGTACTGCACAATCTTCTGCCCAGC
>CAZXXB010000030.1:4881-5098 GCA_964644185.1 uncultured Myxococcota bacterium | reverse complement strand
GTGCAAAGGGCGGCAAGCGCGACAGACACACTGCGCAGCATCGAAAAAGACAGGTGACGCATCACAAACCTCGTCGGTAAAAAGTCGTTGGCACAGGGCACACGCGCTTACCGCGAAAGTGCCGTTGCGTAAAGCACACCGCAATCCGTCACGGCGACGGCAGCGGCTCATTCTCAATCGCCGGTTGCGGCTCACCCGCACTCCCCGTCGGCGCTGG
>CAZXXB010000030.1:2868-4851 GCA_964644185.1 uncultured Myxococcota bacterium | reverse complement strand
CCCGCACCACCAGCACCACCGCCACCCCCAAACATCGGAACACACCGATCGGGCGACCGCTCAGCCGTCGCACGCGCGCTCGTCGCAAGCTGCATCGCCGCCTGCGCATGCACCCGCGCCCGATACGCATCATCGTTGTCGAGCGCCACACTCGCCCTGTCCATCTCCTCCGCCGCCGCCCGATAATTGACCGGGTCGCACCGCTCGGCCCCCGAACTCTTCGCCGCCTGCATCAGGTTGAACGCCGTATCCATCTCACGCCGCGCCGTCGCCGCCGTGTGCAGACACGACGTCGCAAAGAGCGCCACCCACACCCCGCACAACAGCGTCACACCTTTCGAAACCGTCGTTCGCATCACTCGCTGCATCGCTCGCTACCTCTGCTCCGCGGCAAAAACCCCCGCCTCGTCACGCTCACGCGCGCAATCGTACCCGGTCAGGGCTGCCGCGCAACCGTCGTTCGCGCGCTCGGGCTCAGCCTCACACGTCTGCTCGGTCGCCCCCTTCGCCTCATCACACTGCACCGACCCCGCCCCAAAACAGTCGCACACGACCCCCACAAGGTCGCCGCACACTTCACATGGCTGAGGCTCGTCTTCGCCGCCGCACGTAGCGCCGACAAGAGCCATCGCCGCCGCAACTAGTACACGTAGGGGTCGCAACAGAAATCCCTGAGCTCCGCGCGGCAGTTCGATGCGCGGGTGCCGTTGTCATCGGCCTCTTCCGCCGCCGTCGCCGTCAGCTCGGCCTGCTCACACATTCGTGGATTCACGCCCTCGCAGGCGCACACCTGCTGCGCCAGATCATCGCAATAGTTGGCGCTGCACGACGCCGACAAAAGCCCCACAAACACCACCACCGCAAACCCTGCCAGACGCCCCATGCGCGAGACCCCACGTGACGCACGACGCGCCGCACGGCCCGTCACACCGCCCGTCACGCTCATCTTGCCATTGCTCTTTGCTGCTCTCTTCAACGTGCGTCTCTCGGCTCTCTTACTCAACATCGCTTCTGCGCGAGCGCGACTGCTTACCCTCTCTCGACGCCGCCCGCAAACCCGCCCTCGCGACCAGCACCGCACCTCACGCCTTCGCCACCGCCGCCTGCCAGCGCTTTACAAACGCCCGCCGCGACGCCGCCGTCGTCGTCGGCTCAAACCGCGCTTCTTCCTTCCACGTCGCGCGAATCTGCGCCTTCGACGCAAAAAACCCACTGCCGAGCCCCGCAAGGCACGCCGCACCCAGCGCCGTCGTCTCAATCATCGCCGGACGTGAAATCGGCACCCCCAGAATGTCAGCCTGCATCTGCATCAAAAGGTTGTTCGCCGACGCCCCACCATCGACCTTCAACACCGGAAGTTCACGCCGCGCATCGCGCTGCATCGCCAGCAAAATCTCCGCGTTCTGCGCCGCAATTCCCTCAAGCACCGCATACGCCACATGCGCGCGGTTCGTCCCCCGCGTCAGCCCCAACAAAACCCCCCGCGCATCCGCCCGCCAATGTGGCGCCCCTAGCCCCGTCAGCGCCGGCACGAACATCACCCCGCCACTCCCCTCGACCGTGCGCGCCAGCGTCTCAACCTCGCTCGACTTCCTGATGAACCCCAGCTCGTCGCGCAGCCACTGCACCGCCGCCCCCGCGATAAACGCGCTCCCCTCCAGCACATACGTAAAATCATCCTCCACCTGCCACCCCACCGACGTCAGCAACCCCGCCTTCGACGTGATCGGCTTTGACCCCGTGTTCATCAACATGAACGCCCCCGTGCCATACGTGCACTTCGCCTCGCCCACCTCAAAACACGCCTGCCCAAACAGCGCCGCCTGCTGGTCGCCCGCAACCCCCGTCACCGGTATCCCATCCGGCAAAAACCCAACCCCCTTCGTCACCCCAAACTGCCCCGCCGATGGCACCACAAACGGCAACACCGCTTGCGGAACCTCAAACAGCCCACACAGCTCTTCATCCCAACGCCGCCGATGA
>CAZXXB010000030.1:0-2858 GCA_964644185.1 uncultured Myxococcota bacterium | reverse complement strand
CCGGTAGAGCAGCGTGCGCGACGCATTCGACGGCTCGGTCACGTGCTGCATGAGCCCCGTCAACCGACTCACCAAAAACGTGTCGATCGTGCCAAACGCGATGTCACCCTTTTCGGCCTCGCGCCGCGCCCCCTTCACCTCATCGAGCTGCCACGCAATCTTCGTCGCCGAAAAGTACGGGTCGATCACAAGCCCCGCCTTTTTGCGCACCAGCGCCTCATACCCCTTCGCCTTCAGCCTCTCGCAAACATCCGCCGTGCGCCGACACTGCCACACAATCGCGTTGTGAATCGGCTTACCCGTAGCGCGATGCCACAGCACCGTCGTCTCACGCTGATTCGTGATGCCAATCGCCGCAATCTCACCCGCCCCGATACCCCCCGACGTAAGTGCCTTCTGCACCGCAGCCCGCGTCGCCCCCCAAATCACCTCCGGGTCGTGCTCGACCCACCCCGGCTGCGGATACACCTGCGCGAAGTCGCGATACCCCCGCCCCTTCACATCGAGCCTGCGGTCGATCAGCAACGCCGTCACGCCCGTCGTCCCCTCATCAATCGCCAGAATGTATTTCTTCGTCGTCGCCATCGCGCTTCTCCTCACTGCGCGGCCCCTGCCGCACCCGCCGCCTCATCAGGCAGCTTTGCCGCACCACTCGCACCCGGACGTGCCGCCTGCGCCTCGCGCTCGGCAAGCCGCCGAATCTTATCCGCCGTCGCCCGCGCCCGCCCCGTAAACCCGCTGCGCGCAAAGTCGCGCGTCAACCGGTCAAACATCGCCACCGACTTCTGGTACGACGCCGCCATCAGATACGCCTCGCCCGCCGCAAACAGCGCATCATCGGCAAGCTTCGACGAACCAAACTCATCCGCCAGCTTGCGAAACGCATCCGCCGCCTCGGCGTACTTGCGCCGATACCGCAACAACTCACCAAGCTGCATCAACGCGTTCTCGGCATGACGCGACCGCGGCCCCAGCTCGAGCACCCGCGCGAACGCTTTTTCGGCGGCATCAAAATTCGCCATCTTCACGTTCGACTCGGCCTTCTCAAGCTCTTTCTCCGCCGCCTCATCCGACGCCTTCAAAATGTAGTCGCGAGAGAACCGCAAAAACACGCCCGACAACAGTTTCGGATCAACCTTCTCGTTCCACATCTGCACCCCTTCATCGAGGCGCCCCTCTTCGATCAACTTCAGCGCATCGCCCGCCACCCGCTCGGCGTCGGCCTCGGCATTCGCCTGCTTCTCGAGATCGGCTATCCGCGTCCGCGCATCGTCGCGCTCACGACGAAAGTTGTCCCGCTCCGCCGCCACCGCCTGCACCCGCGCATCCGACGCGTAATACGCCGCGACACCAATCACCACGACGAACAGCACATACGTGCCAATCGACGTCAGCACCGCCCCCTTGCGCGTCTCGATCTGCCGCTTTTCGACATCCTTCAAAATCGTCGCGAGGTTCTGCGCCGTGTTGTCGACGCGAATCGCCATGTTGCGTGTCTTCATCACCTCGGCACGCAACTCGGTCAGCGCCTGATAAACAGTCGCGGCTTTGTTCTGCGGTTTCTCTGTCGGGTTCATGTTGCTCATGCTGTTCACGGTGCCCACGGTTTCACGGTGCTCACGCTTTACGGTGCTCACGCTTCACGCTGCTCACGCTTCACGCTGCTCACGCTTCACGACTCGCCGGCACGCAACGTCGCGTCGCGCACCGAAACAATCAGTTCATAAAGTGCCGTCGCCCCGCCGTCGAGATCGCTCAGCAAAAGGTCCGGATCGCACGCGGCAAGCGACGCCGCATCATAACTGCCGGTCGCCACCGCAACGCCGACAGCCCCGTGTGCCCGCGCCGCCGCCACATCATTCGGCGTGTCGCCCACCACAATCACCGACGGCCCCGGCGCAACCGCCCTGCCACGCAACCGATAGAGCCGCGACAGCGCTACCGGAATCATCGCCGCGCGCACCTCATGGTCGCTGCCGTACCCACCAAACGCGAACCGATCAATCCCATGCGTCGCGAGCTTCAGCCGCGCCGCCGCCTCGATGTTGCCCGTCAAAAGCCCCACATCAACCCCCGGCATCGCATCGAGCGTATCAAGCAGCGCATGCACCCCCGGCAACACCGCCCCCTCAAGAGACCCGCGCGAAAGCTCTCGCGTAAGCTCGGCAAGATACGTCGCCAGCACCGCCTCAATCGTCGCCGCCGTCGGCTCGGGCAACCCATGCCGCGCGTACGTCTCGCGCACAATCAACGGGTCCGTCTTCCCCGCAAATGGAATCCCACGGGTCGCCGACTCAATCCCGAGGTGCGCATGAAACGCCGCATCAATCGCGACACGCGCCTCAGCGCCGCCCGAGAGCAACGTCCCATCGATGTCGAGCAGCACGACGGCCACGCACATGCCTCACGCGCACGCTTCTTCATTCTTCGCGTGCATCAGGGTAGGTCGTTGCGGCTAACACGCTCATGCGGGCGTGGCAACCTCGCAAAGAACGCGCTACGATTCCTCCATGCGAAACGTCGTGCTCATGCTGCTGCTCGCGCAGGTCGCCCCGCCCACACCCGGCGACGCGACCCCACACGACGCACCACCCCACGACGCAACCTCACACGCCGCACCCTCAAACGCCGCACCCTCACACGCCGCCGCACCCGCCATCGTCAACAGCTACGGCCCCCCACCCGCACTACCCGCCGTCGTCGCCGTCCGCCACCGCAAACTCCGCGACCGCTTCGACTGGCAACCCCCCGCCGCCGCAAGCCACATGCCCCGCTGGCGCATCTTCTTCGTCGAAGAACTCCCGCGCCCCCCCCCCCCCCCCCCCCCCCCCCCCAGCCCGCCCCCCCCCCCCCGCCCG